>CAYUZL010000363.1:0-10881 GCA_964449725.1 uncultured Alteromonas sp.
TAATTTAGTTGAGCGTTACGCCCCTGCGAAAAAGGTAGTCAAAGGAAATCCAGTCGTTGAAGATGAATCGAGTTTACAGTTACTGAGTTTAGCCAGGAAAGTGGCGAAAACAGATGCGACCGTTATGGTTTTAGGGCCAAGTGGTTCGGGAAAAGAAGTTATTTCTCGTTATGTACATGATATGTCGCCTAGGGCGAATGAACCTTTTGTTGCAATAAACTGTGCGGCTATTCCAGAAAACATGCTTGAGGCAACGTTATTTGGGTATGAAAAAGGCGCTTTTACTGGCGCCGTGCAAGCCTGTCCTGGAAAATTTGAACAGGCACAAAATGGCACCTTGCTGCTAGATGAAATTACTGAAATGGATTTAGCGCTCCAAGCCAAGCTTTTACGGGTTCTTCAAGAAAGAGAAGTGGAACGATTAGGCGCTCGTAAAACAATTTCATTAAACGTAAGAGTGGTTGCTACGAGTAATAGGGATGTGAAACAAGCCGTCGCTGAAGGGATTTTCCGAGAAGATTTGTATTACCGACTAAACGTATTCCCATTAGTGTGGCGCCCCTTACATCAAAGACCAGGTGATATTTTGCCTTTGGCTGAACATCTAATACATCGCTATTCACAAGCTCAGAATAGTGAAGTGTGTAAATTAAATGCAGCTGCGAGAAACAAGTTAGCTCAACATCAGTGGCCAGGAAATGTTCGAGAACTAGATAATGTTATTCAGCGCGCCTTGATCCTATGCGAAAACGGAGAAATTGATTCTTCTGATTTACTCATTGAAACTGACACTGCATGGGCTCAAGTTGAACCTGATTCCGTTTGTGAAGAAGATGCTGACAGTAAGTTGGGGTCTGAACTTCGACAGCAGGAGCACCAAATTATTTTAGACACTCTCACCTTGTGTAATGGCAAGCGAAAAGACGTGGCAGAAAAGCTGGGTATTAGCCCGCGAACACTGCGATATAAGCTCGCAAAAATGCGAGAATCTGGTGTAGACGTACCCGCTTAATAGCGGGTTTTTTATTGTTGGCAAGCTCCTTGCAAATCTCTCTATAACTGCGATGAACATCGCCAATATTTTGACTTACCGCATTGAGAGAGCACAGTATCATGGACATTAAAGGCAATAGCTTATATCAAGAAATGCAAGCCATGATGGGAGAGATAAATAGCATTTCTCCTAATAACATTCCAACTGTTACCCCTAATAATCCTGCACAACAAAATTTTGCAGAACTTCTTGGTGATGCAATAGGCAATGTAAGTGAAATGGGTTACAAAGCACGTGATATGCAACATGCTTTTGAGTTAGGTGAACCAAACCTTAGTCTAGCCGATGTTATGGTTGCAAAAGAAAAAGCGGGTATTGCGTTTGAAGCCACAGTACAGGTGCGCAACAAAGTACTAGAAGCGTACAAACAAATCATGAATATGCCGGTTTAGGAGTAGATTCTCGTGGCAGATAGTGCAAGTACCGAATTGGCAATTTCAGACTCAAACGGCGTTGGAGACAATGACGCAGAGCAAAAATCAGGGTTTATGGATGCTTTGAGTGGCGCAGATATGATGCGCCAGATGACACTTGTTGTTGTCTTGGTGATTTGTATTGCAATTTCCGTAATGGTTGTTATTTGGATGCAGGAGCCCGATTACCGACCTTTAGCGAAAATGCCAACGGAAGAGTTAATTGAGACGTTAGACTTCTTAGATGCAAGTGGTATTGACTATGAATTAGACGGAAATACCATTTTAGTTCGCAGTGATGAGTACCAGACCATTAAACTGGGTATGGCGCGTCAAGGTGTTACGCAAAGCGTAGACACGGGTTCCGATATTATTATGCAAGATATGGGATTCGGTGTGAGCCAGCGACTTGAAGGTGAACGCTTAAAGCATGCCCGAGAACAACAGATTGCTAGAACCATAGAAGAAATATCCAGTGTTAATCGTGCAAGAGTGTTACTGGCTTTGCCGAAAGAAAATGTATTTGCTCGTAGAGAAAAGAAAGCCAGCGCAACAGTTGTACTTACTGCACAACGTGGACGAGTTATTGCGGGTGAAGAAGTTGATGCCATTGTAGATATCGTGGCCTCAGCAGTACAAGGTATGGAGCCTTCAAAGGTAACCATTACCGACAGTAACGGACGTCTGCTTAATTCAGGGTCTCAAGATTCAATGAGTGCTAGAGCAAGAAAAGAGTACGAATTAGAACGGCAAAGAGAGCAAGAATATTTAAAGAAAATTGACGCCATATTGATTCCTGTTATTGGTTTGGGAAATTACACCGCACAAGCCGATGTTAGTATGGATTTTACTTCGGTAGAACAAACACAACGCCGATATAACCCAGATTTACCTGCAGTTCGCAGTGAAATGATTGTCGAACAAAATAGTACTGGGTCGGTAAATACAGGTATTCCTGGCGCGTTATCCAACCAACCTCCTCTAGAATCCAATATTCCCGAGCAAGCCAATGGTGGCGGTCGTTCGGTTCCTGTTCCAGGTCGTAACAGTAAAGAACAAACTCGTAACTATGAGTTAGATACAACGATAAGCCATACTAAGCAGCAAACGGGGGTTATGAGCCGCTTAAGTGTTTCTGTGGCAGTGGATCATAAGTCTGTTACCGCGGAAGATGGAACAGTAACAAGTGAGCCCCGCACCCAAGAAGAAATATTGAATATTCGCCGTTTATTGCAAGGTGGTATCGGATTCGATGTTACTCGTGGAGATTCATTAGAAGTGGTCAGTATTCCATTTAAGCGGTTTGAAGAGGGGGAAGTTGCGGATTTACCTTTGTGGGAACGCCCTTCATTTTTGCCATTGGTAAAAATAGTCATGGGTGGTCTAGTAATAATTGTCTTGTTCTTTATTGTTGTTCGTCCGATGATGCGTAAGCTTCTTAATCCGGATGACGCGAATAATTCCGACGAATTTGATGCTGATGACAGTTTAGATTTGGGTGACGAAACTATAAGCATGTTGTCAGAAGAGTTTGATGAGGGACAAGTTGGTTTTGCTGCCGATGGATCGTTAATGTTACCTGACTTACATAAAGATGAAGATGTACTTAAAGCAGTACGTGCCCTTGTTGCCAATGAGCCAGAACTTTCTGCTCAAGTGGTCAAAGGCTGGTTACTTCAGGACGAATAGAGAGAATTGAACAATGGCTGAAGAAATCGCAGAATCCGAAGGGCAAGAAGCATCCTATGACATTGGTAAGCTGGAGGGTGTTGAAAAAGCCGCTATTTTACTACTTAGTTTGTCAGAGGAAGATGCTGCTCAAATACTTAAGCATCTCGAGCCTAAGCAAGTGCAAAAGCTTGGTGGTGAGATGGCAAAAGTCGATGATATGACACAGGCTAAAATTACCTCTGTACATAAGCATTTTATCGAAGAGATTCAAAATTACAGTACCATTGGTTTCCAAAGCCAAGACTTTGTGAAGCGTGCGTTAACAGCCGCTCTTGGTGAAGATAAAGCCGCCAATTTGATTGACCAAATATTGATGGGTTCTGGTGCTAAAGGGTTAGATTCATTGAAATGGATGGACTCTAAGCAGGTGGCCAGTATTATTCGCAACGAGCATCCGCAAATTCAAACTATTGTATTGTCGTACCTTGAACCAGAACAATCAGCAGAAATCTTGGCGCAATTCCCAGAGAAGGTGCGTTTAGACTTATTAATGCGTGTTGCTAATTTAGAAGAAGTTCAGCCAGCGGCATTGCAAGAATTAAATGAAATTATGGAGAAACAGTTTGCAGGCCAAGCTGGGACCCAGGCCGCTAAAATGGGCGGCTTGAAATCTGCTGCTAACATCATGAACTACCTAGATACGAATATCGAAGGCCAGTTAATGGATGCTATCCGTGAACAAGATGAAGAAATGAGCCAGCAAATCCAAGACCTCATGTTCGTATTCGACAACCTTGTTGATGTTGATGACCGAGGTATTCAAGCCATATTAAGAGAAGTACAACAAGAAGCGCTGCTCAAAGCAATTAAAGGCGCTGATGACGCATTGAAAGATAAGATTACAACCAATATGTCCAAGCGGGCTGCTGAAATGTTGATTGATGATTTGGAAGCAATGGGCCCTGTACGTGTTAGCGAAGTTGAAACAGCACAAAAAGAAATACTGTCTGTTGCTCGTCGCTTAGCTGACTCTGGTGAAATTATGCTAGGCGGTGGTGGTGGTGATGAGTTCTTATAATTCAGACCATGATGACGATGTTTCAGAATGGGATTTACCCTACATCGAAGAGCAAAAAAATAAAAGTGACGAGCCAACCAATGCCTTTAACATTAAGCCTGGATGGAAGTACGAACCACCCGAAAAAGAAGAAGAAATATTACCTCCAACTGCTGAAGATATAGAAGCCATTCGGGCTGCTGCGTATGAAGAAGGATTTAACCAAGGTAAAGAAAAAGGCGTTGCAGAGGGGAATAAAGAAGGGTTTGAAAGTGGCCACACCGAAGGGGTAAGTAAAGGTACTGAAGAAGGGCGAACTGCGGGTTTAGAAGAAGGTAAAAAAGACGCGCAAGAGATTGCCGATACATTTGAAGCCCTAGTACAACAACTGCATAACCCATTAGAACAAGTCAATGATGCTGTAAAAAAACAAGTGACTCAATTGGCCGTAACGTTAGCAAGAGCCGTTATTCAAGTCGAAGTTCAAACCAACGAGAATGTACTTGCGATGGCACTAGAAAAAGGCCTAGAGGCTTTACCTTTGAATGAAATGGGTATTCAAATCCATATTCACCCCGATGATATAGCTAACCTTGACACCCTTGTTCCTAAAGAGAAACAAAATGAAAAAGGTTGGAACATTATTGAAAAACAAAGCCTAGAACGAGGTGGCGTTGAAGTGGTGTCAAATAACAATGCTGTTGATGTCAGTATTGAACGAAGAACCCGAGACGTTATCGATAAGTTCTTATTGTCTCACGGGATAAATGATGATCACGCTTGAACAGCACTTTGCTGAATTAAGCCGTCAAGTGACGCCAGCGCCTGTTGTTGCAGCAGGAAAATTGGTGAGAGGTATTGGTCTTACGCTTGAAGCCGTGGGATGCCAACTACCGGTTGGAAGTCAGTGTGCAGTAAAAACAGTAGACGGTGAAATTGAAGCTGAAGTTGTTGGTTTCGACAAAGATATTACTTATTTAATGCCTTCTGAAGCGGTGCGAGGCATTATTCCTGGGTCACGAGTTTTACCCTTGTCTCGAGATAATGGTCTGCCAGTAGGCATGGCTATGCTTGGGCGAGTGGTTGATGGTAACGCTCAACCTATTGATGGTAGAGGCCCAATCGAAACCACAACATGCGTTCCCTTTACACGTCCTCCTATGAACCCTTTAATTCGCCGACCAATTGATACGCCTATTGACGTTGGTGTTCGCGCAATCAATAGCGTGATCACCGTAGGACAAGGCCAGAGAATGGGCTTGTTTGCCGGAAGTGGCGTTGGTAAAAGTGTGCTACTTGGTATGATGACAAGAGGCTGTAAAGCCGATGTTGTGGTCGTAGGCTTAGTTGGCGAACGGGGTAGGGAAGTAAAAGAGTTTATTCAGGATATTTTGACGGAAGAAGAAAGAGAGCGGGCTGTTATTGTTGCCGCTCCTGCTGATACCTCACCACTAATGCGCTTAAAAGGTTGTGAAACCGCGGTGAGTATTGCTGAGTATTTTCGAGATCAAGGCCTCAATGTGTTATTGCTGATTGATTCGTTAACCCGCTATGCCATGGCACAACGAGAAATTGCCTTGGCTGTAGGTGAACCGCCAGCAACAAAAGGATACCCGCCTTCTGTATTTGCTCGATTACCAGCGTTAGTTGAACGGGCTGGAAACGGCGGCGAAGGACAAGGTTCAATTACAGGGTTTTATACTGTGCTTACGGAAGGCGATGATTTACAAGATCCTATTGCCGATGCAGCAAGAGCGATTTTAGATGGCCATATTGTGCTATCCCGTACCCTTGCCGACGCGGGACACTATCCTGCTATTGATATTGAAAAGTCAATCAGTCGTGTTATGCCGCAAGTCACTACGCCTGAGCATGAGCAAGCGGCAAGGCGTCTGAAACAAGTTTACTCTCGTTATCAGCAAAATAAAGACCTTATTACCATAGGAGCATATGCAAAAGGCACTGATAAACGCATCGATTTAGCCATACGGGCTGAACCTGCAATTAATGCATTTTTGCAACAACCAATGAAAACGATTTTGCCTTTTGAAGACAGCTTACAGGCAATGACAACCTTAACGAAAGGGCTAGGCCCTGCGAGGTAATATGGCCACTTCTCAATTAGACACCGTACTTAAGGTAGAAATAGAGCGAGAGCAAGCTGCAGCTAATAACTTTAGAGCGGCACAAAATCAGTTGTTGGAACTCCAACAAAAACTAACTCAATTACAACAGTATAGAATTGATTATATCGAAGGTATAAAGCGTGATGGCAGTGCTGCGGGTCTTGCTGCTTCTCGTTATCAGCAACACCTTTCCTTTGTTGGAAAATTAGATTTAGCCTGTGAGCAGCAATTGAAATTCATTTCTAAGGCCACCCTGTTAGTTGATCAACGTAGACGAGAATGGATAGCTAAACAGCAACGAAAAAAAGCCATTGAGTTATTGATAGAAAAGAAAAAAGTTGAAGCCATGCAAAGGCAAACAAGAATCGAACAACAGCTAATGGACGAGTTTTCAGGGCAACAATTTTTGCGCCGTAGAGCAACAATGTAAAAAGAATGTAGAAAGATGGAATAACTTTTGCATTTACCCACATTATGTTTGGGTTTTTATACAAAATACTGTGAAAAATCCGATAAATAGAAATTCAGCCGAGAACAATTATGCAACATATTGCCACACCAAAGACTGACGCTGCCGCTACATTGCCTATTGATTTTAATAGTGCTGTTTCTATTGAATCGAGTAATGATACAGGTAGTGATAAAAACGAATTAGTGTTTGCCAGTTTGCTGTCTGAAGCTGGAGATATTAAACAAAATAGTGGTGATACGGTTATCGACAGAGGCCGAACTACACCCGTTGAACCAGAGCCTGCAACCGAATCTTTTGCGCAAACAGATTTAAATACAGAGATACAGAAAGATGAACTGGATATCGATTGGGTTGCCTTTGTCGACGATGTTATTTCTGGTAGTGAATATAATGACACTATTGCTGAGCAAGTGGCGCAAGATAATGGAACTGACATCTCAAGTATCATTTCTTCTGAAATTGAAGGTGAACTAGCAGAAGATAATGAAGGACATATTGTTGTTCTAGAAAATGAGCTTGCTACAGAAAATCTTGATTTTCCAATTAAAGTTGAAGTGAATTTTGACGAAGAACTACAACTTTCTTCGTTAAACTCCGAAAATGAAGTATCAGCGGATAACCTTGCTCCTGACGAATTAGAAAATAATAAATTAGTCGATGAAGACATTCAATTTCAAATAGAACAAGACGGCTTAATTCACGAATTTGAGTCCGATAATATTGAAGGAGAAGAGCTACCGCTAGATTCAGCAGTGATATTCAAAGATAACAATGATGAGATTGCTATTGATAATTCGGAAATATTTTCTACAGATGTTCTATTTGATGAAGTTTCTGAATCTGAAGAACCAACTACTTTAGAGCCTCAAGATGATGTGCTATTAACTGCTGCGTCCCATGTTGTAGCGATAATTAATGCTATTGGTGAAGCTAGAGAAAACGCTGATTTAGATAAGCTTAAAGAGGCGGATGTTAGCTTAAATCTCAATATTAATTCAGAGGTGGCTGCTGACCCTATTCTAGCCTCAGAACAGTTCGAAGCCGATGTTGAATTAGTTGCTACTCTACTTGAAGGCGAGCTAGAAGAAATCAGCGATGAATTAAATCTTACTCCGGTTAATAACGAGGCAATACCTGTCTCTCCTTCTATAAACATTGATGAAAATACCCCAATTGAGAGTGAGCTTACTTCTTTGAGCGACGACGATATTGAAGCGATAGTACAAAATGTATTAACCGTGTTGCCTGAATCAGTGGATAAAGCGAACTTGTCAGTGTCATTGCGAGCAGATATTGTGGCATCGATCAGCGATGTCAAAGCGCTGATAAACAATGGGCAATCAACAGAACAATCCTTAACTAGTATAGTCGAGCAGTCTCTATCTAGCGATACTGTAGAATTAACTGACGAGCAAACATCCTTAGCCTTACAGCAAACAGCTAAAGCAGAGCAATTTTTAGGATTAGTTCAAAATGTGGTTGAACAGGCTAATGGCCAGGTGAATGTCGCAACACAATTACTTTCTTCAGCAGCTCCGACATCTCATACCAATGATGTATCTTTGACAACTACATTTGATAACTTAACCGCCGAAGGTGCTATTGACGTAGCTACGCAAAATAGAGCGCAAACTCAAGTTCAAGCTGCAAATGATTTAGAACGAGCTGTTCCTATTCACCAAGCTGAAGGGCAGAAGCAAATAGCCGAAAAAATTCGCTGGATGGTGGGTGGTAGAGTGACTGCTGCTGAAATTCGCCTAGATCCTCCTGAATTAGGCAGTATGCAAATCAGAATTAATATGGTGGGCGACACGGCTTCGGTTAACTTTGTTGTACAATCTGCACAAGCAAGAGATGTTCTAGCTCAGTCAGAGCCGCAGCTTAAAGAAATGCTCTCTGAACAAGGAATTGATTTAGGTGAATCTTTTGTTTCTACCCAAGATGGAGATGATTCTGATGGCGAAAGCGGCGAAGGCGCTGCGAATAACCCGTTGCTTGCATCGGAATCAGATGACGATATCGATGTAATTGAACAACCAATTCGACCAAATCAGTCTCCTTACAACGTTGATGCTTATGTATAAAGTTGCGATTTTTCTATGTTAGCTAATAATTACTATCAACATATTAAAAGAGAGTTATTTAATGGCTGATGAAGAGTTACAAATCGAAGACGGTGGAAAAAAGAGTAAACTTCCACTGATTATTATTATTGCCGTAGTTGTTTTACTTGGAGGCGGTGCGGCAGCGTATTTCCTATTGTTTAGTGGCTCAGATGAACCGCCTGAGCAAATTGAAGAGGTGTCTGGTGAAGCGGGGCAAGCCCCTGCGGCAGCTCCTCAGGGACCAGCTCAAACTGGATCTGCACTATATGTTGCCATGCCAAGACCATTTGTGTTTAACGTGCCTGGCACGGGAAGAGCAAGACTTGTACAAATTAAAGTTCAATTGATGATGCGTGGCTCTGAAAATGAAGAATTAGCTAAATCTCATATTCCTTTAATAGAGGGCACATTGTTACAAGTTTTTAGTGCGGGAAATGCTGACGAGTTAGTGACTGAGTCTGGTAAGTTAGCGTTGAGAGATAATGCGTTAACGGCAGTACAAGAACGATTGCAAGAGCTAGCGGGTGGACCTGTTGTTGAGCAGGTACTTTTTACCGGTTTTGTGATGCAATAATGAGGATATCATCATGAGCGATCTACTCTCCCAAGACGAAATTGATGCACTACTACATGGTGTTGATGACGTCGAAGAAGAGGATACGTCCGATACTGAGGCGGGGGATAAGTCCGAGCTAGAATACGACTTTTCCTCTCAAGATCGTATCGTGCGTGGGCGAATGCCTACGCTAGAGATCGTAAACGAAAGGTTCGCTCGTCATATGCGAGTGAGCCTGTTTAATATGATGCGCCGATCAGCTGAAGTGTCTATTAATGGCATTCAAATGATCAAATTTGGCGAATATATCCATACCTTATTTGTTCCAACTAGTTTGAACATGGTTCGGTTTCGGCCTTTAAAAGGCACGGGGCTGATCACCATGGAAGCGCGCTTGGTATTTATTCTGGTTGATAATTTCTTTGGTGGCGATGGTCGCTATCACGCAAAAATTGAAGGACGGGAATTTACGCCTACTGAGCGGCGTATTATTCAAATGCTACTTAAAATCATTTTCGAAGATTATAAAGAAGCTTGGGCACCGGTAATGGACGTGTCATTTGAGTATCTTGATTCGGAAGTGAATCCAGCAATGGCAAACATTGTTAGCCCAACTGAAGTCGTGGTGATTAGTTCTTTTCATATTGAGCTGGACGGCGGTGGCGGTGACTTCCATGTATCGTTACCCTACTCGATGTTAGAGCCTATACGTGAATTACTTGATGCTGGTGTGCAAAGTGATAAAGAAGACACGGATTTACGTTGGAGCAAAGCATTAAGAGACGAAATTTTAGATGTTGATGTGGAATTAAGTACCCATATGTTGGATTTCGACGTGAGTCTACGCCAAATTATGGAGTTTAAAGCTGGTGATATTGTACCTGTAGAGTTACCTGAACACATTACAGTACTAATTGAAGGGCTACCTACATTCAGAGCCAAAATAGGCCGCTCGAGAGATAGCTTAGCATTAAAAATTATAGAGAAGATACCACGACCCACGTCCGTTAAATCTGAGTTGCAATTGCTAACTCGAGGCGGTCGAGTCATAGATAATGACGCTGAACTACAAGTGTTAGAAGACGATTTATAAGTTGAATTTAAGGGGAAAGTCATGAGTGAAGAAGACGGTATGGACGATTGGGCTGCGGCAATGGCTGAACAAGCTGATTCTGAAGAACAGGAACAAGCTGAAGAGGCTGCAGAAAGTTTAGATGGCGTCGAAACCGCAGAGCTTGAAGAGTTCAGTGGTGATGACAGCGCGCCTATTACCCAAGATGAAAAGAAAAAATTAGATACTATCTTAGATATCCCTGTGACGATCTCAATGGAAGTTGGACGCAGTCACATTAGTATTCGGAATTTACTTCAACTCAACCAAGGTTCAGTGGTTGAATTGGATAGAGTTGCTGGGGAACCATTAGATG
>CAYUZL010000364.1:0-6096 GCA_964449725.1 uncultured Alteromonas sp.
CGTTGGTATGGACCCAACAACGCGACATTAACGGTTGGCGGAGCGGTAAACCCAGAACAAACACTTGCGCTTATTAATCACTACTTTGGTTCGATTCCTCGTGGACCAGAAGTGGAAAATGCACCTAAACCTTTAGTGAAATTAGATAAAAATCGCTATATTTCGATGGAAGACAACATTCACTTACCAGCGGTGGTGATGTCGTTTCCAACGGTTTATGCTCGTCACGAAGATGAACCTGCATTAGATTTATTAGCTGAAATTTTAGGTGTAGGTAAAACATCATTATTGTATAAAAACCTGGTGAAAAACGGTGTAGCCGTCCAATCTCAGGTTTCTCATTCTTGCCAAGAGCTAGCCTGTAATTTCTTTATGTTTGCGCTGCCAAATCCTGCTGCCGGTAAGACGTTAGCGGAATTGGAAGCGGTTATTCGTGCTTCATTTAAAGAGTTTGAGGAGCGCGGTGTTACCGACGACGACCTTGCAAAAGTGAAAGCAAAACGCGAATCAAATACGGTATTTGGTTTGCAGTCTGTACGTGGAAAGGTAAGTCAACTAGCGTTTTATGAAACCTTCACGGGTAATCCTAACTATATTAGCAAAGACATAACCCGTTATAACGAGGTGACTAAAGACGATGTTGTTCGCGTATACAACACCTATTTAAAAGACAAACCTTCGGTTATTCTGAGCGTTGTGCCTAATGGTAAGTTAGATACCATAGCTCACGAAGATACCTTTGTGTTACCGAAAAGAGACTTCACAGAGCAGTCTACTACGGACGCATCGCAATTGAATGTGCGCGAAGCAACCGATAATTTTGACCGAAGCGCACAGCCTAAAGCAGGTGCTAATCCATTAGTGACTATTCCAGATTTTTGGGAAAAAAGCTTAACTAATGGTATTTCGGTATTAGGCACGCAAAGCTTAGAAACACCTACAACAAGCTTGTTGTTAAAAATACCAGCTGGGCATTTAGCCAATACACCTGCGCAAGCAGGCTTGGCGAATATCACTACGTCCTTATTAAATGAAGCGACTACAGAGCGCAGCAATGAAAGCATGAGCTTGGCACTGCAAAAACTAGGCAGTAGTATTCGCATTAGTGCTGGTGGTGCTTATACCAATGTTTTTGTAAGTACTTTGTCGAAAAACCTCGATGAGACTATGGCCTTAGTGCTAGAAAAGCTGACTAAACCTGCCTTTAATGATGAAGATTTTAATCGAATTAAAGGTCAAACATTACAAAACATTCAAAATGCCCGAAAAGATGCCAATGCGTTGGCAGCAGAAGGGTGGAGTGCATTATTGTTTGGTAATACGATTGCCGGTGTATCTGAAGCTGGCACATTGTCTAGCGTAGCGAACATTACTCAAGACGATGTTAAAGGGTTTTATGCCGATTACATTTTACCGGCAACCAGCCAATTAATTGTGGTGAGTGATTTACCTCAGGCTCAAGTTGCAAAATCATTGTCAGTACTGCAAAGCTGGACAGGTACACCGAAAACCTTTAATCGTAAGTTCGACAGCGTAAAGGTTAACCCAGATACTGTGTATGTGGTGAATAAAGAGGGCGCTGCGCAATCTGTTATTCGTATAGGAAAACAAAGCCTACCTCGGGATTTCACTGGCGAGTTCTTTAAAGCTGACTTGATGAACTTTAACTTGGGTGGTGCGTTCAATAGCCGTATTAATCTTAATTTACGTGAAGATAAAGGTTATACCTATGGTGCTCGTGCTGGATTCCGAGGTGATAAAGAAGGTGGTATCTTTATGGCGTCTGCAGCGGTGAGAGCCGATGTAACTGACGACTCCTTTGTTGAATTCAAAAAAGAAATTACAGCATATCAAGATAAAGGCATGACGCAAGACGAGCTAGCGTTTATGCAAAATGCGGTAGGTCAGCGAGATGCATTAAGCTATGAAACACCCAATCAAAAATTAGGTTTTATGGCTGATATTCTTGAATATAATTTGCCAAAAGACTTCACCGAAACTCAAGCTGATATCATTCAAAACACTGCTATTGAAGAATTTAATGCACTTGCTAAAAAGCATTTAGACTTCAGCACTATGGCGAAGTTAGTAGTGGGTGATGCAACAACATTGAAACCGGAATTTGAAGCACTAGGGTATAAGGTAGAAATACTAGAACTGCCTAAATAAGCCTAAACGTTTTCATTTTGGTAATTAAAAGCCTACCCTCATTAAGGGTAGGCTTTTTTATATATAGCTTAAAAGACTCTCACTCCATAGAGCATGGAAAAACAAGGCCTTGATAGCAGATTAGAAGTGAACTGATATCACTTATTTTTGATGTCTTTGCCTAAGTACGTCGGTAACGTCTGACAGTGACATGTCACTGGCTTGTAGCAAAACCGTTAAATGATACAGTAGATCAGCCGCTTCGTTTTTCAATTCTTCGTGGTCGTGTACAGTTGCCGCAAGGGCTGTTTCAACGCCTTCTTCACCTACTTTTTGAGCAATGCGCTTGATACCTTTTGCATATAAGCTAGCTGTGTAACTGGAATCGGCACTTGCGTTCTTTCTGCCTGCCAATACGGATTCTAAATCAGCAATAAAGGTCATGTCGGGCACGTCGCTTTCAAACCAGCAACTTTCCGCTCCGGTATGACACGTTGGGCCAATGGGGTTGGCAAGTATGAGCAAGGAGTCTTTGTCGCAGTCTGTACTCATAGACACGAAATTCAGCGTATTTCCGCTAGTTTCACCTTTTGTCCATAAGCGCTGCTTTGAACGGCTAAAAAAGGTAACGTGTTTTGTGTCTAGGGTTTTGCTGATTGCGGCTTTGTCCATGTACCCTTGCATCAGGACTTTTCCACTCACTGCATTTTGCACAATAGCAGGCAGTAAGTTATCCATTTTTCCCCACGCTAAGGCGTCTATATTGGTACTATTAATTTTCATTATTTGTCTCTTCTTGTTCGCCCAAGGCTTATATAGGACGGGTGGCAATGCCAGCGTCAATAAGGTCTTGTTTCAGTTCAGCCATAGTGATCACCGCTTTATGGAACACTGATGCTGCCAGTGCACCGTCTACATCGGCTTGTTGGAATACATCTATAAAGTGTTCGATTACACCTGCACCACCAGACGCAATGAGTGGTAAATTACAGATATCGCGCACGGCTTTTAGCTGTTGAATATCATAACCTTGGCGTACGCCATCTTGGTTCATACAGTTGAGTACGATTTCACCGGCACCCCTAGATTGAACTTCTTTTATCCATTCAAGGGTAGTCCATTTGGTTTGCTGGGTACGGCTTTCGTCACCTGTAAACTTATACACTTCGTATTGATTGGTGTCTTTGTTATAAAAACTGTCTACACCAATAACAACACATTGCTGACCATAGACATCATGCAGTTCGTTAATTAGATCTGGGTTGTTGAGGGCAGGAGAGTTAATAGATATTTTGTCGGCGCCCATCTCTAAAATTCGTCCTGCATCTTCTACGGATTTGATGCCGCCAGCCACGCAAAAGGGAATATCGATCACTTGTGCAATTCGGCTTACCCACGATTTGTCGACCACTCTTTGGTCGCTACTGGCGGTAATATCGTAAAAGACCAGTTCGTCGGCTCCGGCTTCAGCATAGCGCTGTGCCAGTGGCACGATATCGCCAACAATTTCGTGATTGCGAAACTGTACGCCTTTCACTACTTTGCCATCGCGAACATCCAAACAGGGGATTATGCGTCTTGCCAGCATGTGATCGCCTCCGACAGTTCAAATTTACCTTCAAGTAGTGCTCGGCCTAAAATTACGCCAGAAGCACCAGT
The DNA here is from genome assembly GCA_964449725.1 of uncultured Alteromonas sp. Classification (GTDB taxonomy): domain Bacteria; phylum Pseudomonadota; class Gammaproteobacteria; order Enterobacterales; family Alteromonadaceae; genus Alteromonas_F. The sequence continues at coordinate 3,808 of CAYUZL010000364.1, forward strand.
GGGTTTTAAAGCATCGATATCGCCTAAGCCACCAATACCACCAGAGGCTTGCCACTGAACTGAAGGAAACTGTGCACTCACTTCCTTGTACATTTCAACATTGCTACCTTGTAAGGTGCCGTCTCGGCTTATGTCTGTGCATAAAACGTGTTTTGCGCCACTTTCTAGTAATTGGTTAAGCAGAGTCTCAAGCTTTACACCACTGTCTTCTTGCCAGCCATGAGTGGCTATCATACGTTCGCCTTTGTCATTAATATTGACGTCAAGAGCTAACACAATTTTTTCGCCGCCGTACTTTTTAAGCCACCCAGCTACAAGCTCAGGTTGCTTTGCCGCCAATGAACCGATAACCACACGGGATACACCTAATTCAAGTAGTTGCGCGACTTCTTCTTCGCTGCGAATACCACCGCCTGCTTGAAATTGCATACGTTGGGTGTCGACCATACGTTTTATTAAAGCGAGTTGACGTTTAGACGGGTCTTTTGCGCCAGTTAAATCGACGATATGTAACCATTTTGCGCCTTCATCTGCATAGTGATGAACTACATCTACAGGGTCTTTTTGATAGGCTGTTTTTTGGCCGTAATCACCTTGGTAAAGTCTAACAACTTGACCGTCAATGAGGTCGATAGCGGGAATGATCATACGCGCTCCACAAAATTCTTTAATAGTTGTGCGCCGGCGTCGCCAGAGCGTTCAGGGTGGAACTGTACACCGTAGAAATTATCTTTGTGCAATGCGGCAGAAAATGGTGTGCCATAATCGCAGGTTGCTAAGGTGTGAGGCCCAACGGCAACACTGAAACTATGAACAAAATAAAAATAACTATTTTCGGCAATACCGTGAAATAAAGGATTGTCTTTCGCTGTTTTAACTGTATTCCAGCCCATGTGAGGCAAGCGTAAATCGCCTACTTGCATACGCTCAACCGCGCCAGGAATTAGCGATAAGCACTCAATGCTGTCTTGGCGGGTTTCTTTGGACGTTTCTACCATTAACTGCATACCCAGACATACACCAAGTACAGGCTGAGTGAGCGAGCGAACGACGTCGATTAGCTGTTTATTGGCAATGCTTGTCATGGCTGCATTAGCAGTACCCACGCCGGGTAAGAATACCTTGTCAGCTTGTTTAATGACATTTGGGTCATCGGATACAGTCACCGCAACATCAAGACGCTCTAGTGCAAATTTCACTGAAGAAATGTTGGCACATCCGGTGTTGACGATAACAATGTTTTTGGTACTCATTACAACACTCCTTTAGTACTGGGAAGTGCATCGCCTTTAATTGCAATTGCTTGACCTATGGCACGGGCAAAGGCTTTAAATAATCCTTCAACCTGATGATGTGCATTGCCATCCGATGCAGATAAATGCAGTGATAGCCCCATAGTCTGCGCAATAGAATAGAAAAAGTGCTCTACCATTTCGGTGGCTAAACCACCCACAAGTTCGCGGTCAAAGTTAGCCTTAAACACTAAAACTGGGCGGTTAGAGATATCCAGTACACATTCAGCTCGAATTTCATCCATAGGTAAGACAAAGCCATAGCGACCTATACCTCGTTTGTTGCCTAAGGCTTTTTTCAGTGCTTCGCCTAACGCCAAAGCGGTATCTTCGACGCTGTGGTGATCGTCGATATGTAAATCACCGTCTACTGCGACATTGAGATTAAAGCCACCATGAGTGGCTAACGCGTCGAGCATATGGTCGAAAAAGCCAATACCGGTTTGAATACTGCCTTTTTCTTTACTGTCTAGGTTAACGTCAATTTTAATATCAGTTTCAGAGGTTTTGCGTATCACAGTTGCCGTGCGAGGCGCGGTTAAAATGACATTTGCAATTTCGTCCCAATTCAGTGTGGTACGGTCGTATTTTATACCAATAATCCCCATGTTTTCAGCAAGTTGAACATCGGTATCGCGGTCGCCAATAACATAACTTTTGGCAAAATCAACGCGACCTTGTTGCAACAAAGGTTTGACTAGGCCTAAGTGAGGTTTTCTGCACGCACAGCCTTCAGTTGGAAAGTGAGGGCAAATTAATACGTCGTCAAACTTCACACCTTGGCTTTCGAATATTGCCATCATCATGGCGTGAGGCTTATCGAAGTCTTCTTGGGGGTAACTTGATGTACCCAAACCATCTTGGTTGGTGACCATAATTAAACGGTAACCCGCTTGTTGAAAGCGCAAAAGTACGGGAATAACATTGGGCTCAAAAACAAGCTTTTCTAGTGTATCTAGCTGCTTGTCTATAGGAGGCTCTTCAACGAGTGTACCGT
>CAYUZL010000365.1:0-6642 GCA_964449725.1 uncultured Alteromonas sp.
ATTTATATGAAAAATAAAAAATTCGACGGCCATTATATTAAACTTAGTTCCCTAGCGCGATTCACTGCATTAAGGCGTTTTTCTACAGCGAGCTTCGAGAAAATATTTTTCAAATGAAATTTCACTGTATTGCCCGTCATATCTAAATTTCGGGCAATTTCTTTATTCGATTTACCTGCTGCTAATTCGTTAAGGACATCCATTTCTCTTTTACTTAATAGTGCAGTTTTTTCTTCGTTGTTTGAGGTTAACTCAAGATCGTTGTAAAGCGATACACACTCATTTAAAAAACCGATTTCGACTAATTTTAATGTGCTCTTGTGATTTTTTTCAATGGCTGTACGCATTAAATCTACGGATATAGAGTTCATGATAAACGGTGTTTTGATTGATTCGTTTGCGGCTAAGTGAGCAGCTTCTAAAACGTGCTCAATCGCCACTTCAATCGCGTCATTGGAATACGCAACAGTGGCCTTTAATACAAGTAACCGAATTGTATATAACACGGCGTCAATGCTTTGTGCTACGTCCAGAGCTGAATTGATATGGGTTTCAACACACTCAGTTTTATACCCCTCTAAGTAGGCTATACCTAGTGCAATTGTGGATTCGCAAAAGGGCAGCCAATTATAACGGTAATCTTCTTCACACAAAGATAGGTCTTGTTCTGAGATACCGTTAATTGCGAGTATAATTCGATTGGCGTCTTGGCTGACTAGTGCGGCAGTTAAACGCAGCGATAATTCGAGCTGAGCTAGTCGTTGAATTTGTCGACTACGGACAGTAAGTGCAATCAAATTAATTGCTCTCCAACCAAGTTCTTTTTGCTTAAAAATTCTTAAATTTTCAAGCAAAGACGTAAAACCCGACGCATAAATTTCAAACCAGCCATCGGTGTCACATGCATTGGTTAATAGCTCCAATACCTTGTTTGAGTCGAGGTTATTTGGTGTTTTCCAAAAATTTAAAGCCTGTAAGTTGATATCACAGTTGGTTTTCAAGCGACTATCGATACCAAAATTTATTTCTGCCATATTCCCCGCTTCGGTCAAATAGGCTCGTGCTGAATTCAAATTGGCCTGGTGTAATTCAATTTGACCTAAATGAATATAAAAATAGTTCACACCTAGAATAGATTCTGCTTGACGCATTTCTTGGAGTCCATTGATAGCGGTTTTTTTCGCAACAAAAAAATTCCCACTAGCAAGTAAGCATAAAGTTAAAGAGGCCTTTAATATTGCTAATGCCAACGTATCTTTTGAGTCTAATTTACTGGCTACGTTTTCTAAGGTTGTAATTGAATCGGGAGAACAATACTCGTCTTTATATAAACTTAAAAGGGAGTGAATAACAAAAAAATCTCTTTTGGATGCACAGGCTAAATCGGTTTTTTCGTCGATGGTCTGTACTTTTTTTAACTGGGCATCGGCTTCTTGAATGTTGCCATCTTTCATCATTAAGTAAATGTATGCCAGTCTTACTTGTGGGTGGCGCTCAAAGTCTTTAATTGAAAAGTTGCGCAATAAACTGCGCATTAGGCTAACTCCTCCGTAAAGCACAAGTTCCCAGCCACCCGCTTTTAGAAACAGGGCCACAGCTCTATCTAAGTCACCTGAAAGTCTGGCGTGCTTGACGGCTTCGTCAATTTGGTTTGATTCTTCGAACCATAGCGATGCTTTAGCGTGTAGCTCATAAACCGTGTTTTCGTTATCTCTCCTTAAGTTTTTAAGTAATAAGTCCGAGAATAAATGGTGGTATCTAAACCATGTTTCTTCGCGATCAAGGGTAACAACAAGAGATTGAATATGTTTCGATTCGTAAATAAGTTTGGGTACATCATTAATACCAGATACAGCCTTAGCCAAACTCACGTTGAACTTGTCTAGGATAGATGTATAAAGTAGAAACTGCTTTTCCAGAGCGGTTGAACGGTCGAGAATTTGTTCAGTAAAGTAACTAACAATGTACTGATGTTTACCTTTGAAAAGATTAACAATTTCGTTGCTTCCTTTGTTTGCGACTATGGCGAGCTGAATTGCCACTGCCCACCCTTCGGTTTGAGCCAGTAGCCGCTGTGCGCAGACTTCCCCGTAATCATCACCTAAATAGTTTTTGATTTCATCTAAACTGAAATACAAAGATTGTTTTTCTACTTCAAAAGCGGTGCCATTAACCACTTTAGAACCAATTTGCATATCAGGCTGAGAGCGAGAACTGAGAATCACATGAAAAGTAGGTGGTGCGTGCTCTAATAATGAAGATAAAAATGTATTTACCTCTGTGCATTCAGCCTGATAATAATCATCTAGAATCAAAAATATATTTTTATTATTAGCCATCAGAACATGAATAATTTTTGAAATGACAGAATTAATTGATAGCTCAACTAGGCACTGCTCTGCGGCGAAGACCAATGATGCTATGTCAACGCCTGCTCGTTCGAGAGCCATAATAATATAACTCGCAAACCGCCTAACATCTGAATCTGAGTAATCCAGTGAAACCCACCCTATCAAATGCCCTTTGTCTAGGGATGCTTGATACCACTGGGTTAATACTGAAGATTTACCGAATCCAGCTGGCGCCGTGATCAAACCCAAGGGATATTGGCTGGCTTCTTCTACACAAGATAACGCGGTGTCTCTGTGCATTAAAGAGTTTTTGGTTTTTGGCGGCGACAGCTTTGTCTCAAAAAACCAAGGAGTAGAACTAACATTTTGATTGGTTTTTTTGACCATGGGGTTTGTGAGATAGCCGCTAATATTAATGCATTAATTACACCTCAATCAGATCTCATTAGCAAACCATTTGTCATCACTAAAATTCTGCTTTCTACCCGTGCCCCCCCATAAGGGTAGTTGTGTAGTTAGAGTCTAGGTTGTATTAATTTAATAGTCTGACACATTCGTATGTGGCTGATACACACATAACATTCTCATCAATAATTAAAAACGAGAGAAAATACATGTTTAATAATTCAAGTTTCCTCAGACGTAAAACACTTATATCCCTTGCTGTCACAGCTTCTTTTCTAGCCGGCTCTCATAGTGTGATGGCGCAGGAGCAAAGCAATGAAGCTGAAAATGAAGATATCGAGCGCATTGTGGTGCAATCTAGAGGTAGAAAAGAAACCATTATTGAAGTCCCTCTTTCAGAAAAATACTTTTCAGCGCAAGAAATCACAGATGCGCGAATTCAAGCAGTAGATGATTTTATTGGTTTGACGCCAGGTATCACTATTGCCAACTCACAAGACGCCGGAACAAACTTCATTACAATTCGTGGTGTGTCTCAAGTCCGTAACGGAGAAGCGCCAGTGGCAGTGGTTGTGGATGGTGTGTTGCAAACGAATTCTAGAAGCTTTGACCAGGGTCTTTTTGATATCGAGAGCATTGAAGTTCTACGCGGACCTCAAGGAGCGCTTTACGGTAGAAATGCGACTCAAGGAGCCATAATAATTAATACTCAAAAGCCTTCAGATTACCTAGAAGGGTATGTAGAAGGGAGTATTGGCCGCGGTGACGAGTACAAAGTAGAAGGGTCGATAACAGGCCCTATTAGTGAGTCCGTATTATTCAGAGTCTCTGGCCGTTACTTAGATAGTGATGGTATTTTCGATAATGTTGCTACTGGGCAAAATGTTGGTTTTAAAGAAGAATTGAACTTACGTGGCCACCTTAGTTTTATTGTTAGCGATGAATTACAAATTGACCTAAGAGCAAGTTACAGTGATACCAGTGCCGATGCTTTACAGTTTACTTTCCAAGGCGTAACCACAGATCCCACAACGGGGGAAGTCAATGGCTTTACCGGTCCAAATGATTCGAATATTGTGCAAAGGCGGTTTTCTGCAAATAACCTTGGCTTTGACGAGCGGGAAGTAAGTCAGCTATCGCTGCGAATAAATTATGAGACCGACTTTGGTACTTTAAAGGCTGTAACCGCGTACGATGAAATAGATCAAACAAATGGCGGCGATCAATTCCCGTATACAGCGAATACATCAGCAAACCCTGGCTTATCTTTTTTTGATGGGACTCAAACCCAAAGCGTGGATATTTCAACGTTAAGCCAAGATATTCGTTTTGTGTCTAACGACGATCAAGCTTTTCGATGGATGGTAGGCGCTTACTTCTTATCTACCGACCGCTTCATCGCGTCTACGACTGGGCTTGATTTGGGCAACGGAATCATTCCAATTACTGATACGCCAGTGTTAGGTGGAACGATTAACCCGACCAGTACGTATGCTGCTGATGATAATGAAAATACGGCTTATGCTGGGTACTTCAACTTTGCCTATGACATAACAGAAGACCTTGAATTTTCTTTTGCAGGACGTTATGACCGTGATGAAAGAGAGCAAAGAGTTGATCCTTTGCAAGGCGGATATGACGGTGACGGAAATTTGGTTTTTGCCATTGGCGAAGCAGGTGCAGTGAATAGAGCAACATTTTCTAGCTTCCAACCCAAGGTAAGCCTACGTTATTTATTGAGTGATGATGCATCTATCTATACGTCTTGGGGAGAAGGTTTTAGAAGTGGACAATTTAACCAAAACGGGGTGGGTGTTTCTGCTGAAGCCTTGGGCTTAAACGGTATTCCTGATGTGTTAGATAAGGAAATAACGGAAACATTCGAAGTCGGTTTTAAGGCCGATTTCTTGGATAGCAAGCTGAAAACCGCTGGATCTTTATACAATACTGAAGTTGAAAATGCGCCATTTTTTGTCTTCGTTGGGGCCTTGGGCTCACAGGTGTTAGTTGCTATTGAAGAAGTCGAGATTGTCGGTGGTGAACTTGAAGTTTCCTATGCGTTCTCAGATGAGCTGACAGGTTACTTTAGTTATGCTTATGCTGACAGTGAAGTAAAAGAGTACCAACTTGATCCTACTGCTGAAGGCAACAGGGCTCCATATGTGCCCTTATCAACGTTTAACGCAGGTTTACAGTACCGTACTAATTTAACCTCTAATCTAGATATATTTTCTCGAGTGGATTACGAATCTCGAGGAAAACAATTCTGGGATCCCGCTAACATAACAGAAAGAGATACAGTCAATCTGGTCAACTTTAGACTTGGATTAGAAGATGCTGATGGCGACTGGGCTATAACAGCGTCAGTAAATAACTTGTTTGATGAAGAATATAACGCGGAATATGTTACCGGCGGGTTTGCTTTTGCTGCACCTCCATCAATATGGCGTTTGGACTTTAGATATAACTTCGTAAATTAACTCATTACTGGGTTTTAGTAATACACACAATTCAATGAAGATTAAAAAACAGGTAAATTTATGAAGTTGATACGAGCTGCTAGTGACATTGGCGGAACCTTTACAGATCTTGTTTACTATACCGTTGATGAGAAAAGCGGACTAGCCACTGACATAAAAGCAGTCAAAGCTCATACTACCCCTGCTGAGTTTCAGCAGGGAGTCATGGACTCGTTTGATAAAGCAAAAGTGACTCTCAATGACGTAGAATTTTTTGCTCATGGTTCGACTGTCGTCATCAATGCTCTGACAGAAAGGAAAGGGGTTAAAACAGGCTTAATTACCACAAAAGGCTTTCGAGACGTGTTAGAAATAGCGCGAGGAAATAGGCCCGATTTCTTTAACTTACAATACCAAAAGCCAACACCGTTTATTCCTAGGTATTTACGGCACGAAATAAAAGAGCGGATGGATTATAAGGGAAATATTCTAACCCCAATTGATACTCAAGATTTACTGCCCATACTCAAGGCATTTAAAGATGAAGGTATTGAAGCCATCGCGATATGTTTTCTTCATAGCTATATAAACCCTTTACATGAAGAGATGGTGGCATCATTCATTCAGCAAGAATGGCCTGAAGTTGCGTTAGTTGCGTCTCATCAGATATCCAGAGAATGGCGAGAATACGAACGAACAAACACAGCAGCGCTGTGTGCTTATGTTCAGCCCATAGCTCAACAGTATTTAACAAAAATGCAGGCAGCATTAAAAGAGCGCGAGTTTGCCGGTTCTTTTTATGTAATGCAGTCAAATGGGGGGATCGACACTGTTGATGCAGTTAAGAAAACCCCGATATCTATCGTTGAATCTGGACCTGCCAGTGGTGTGTTGGGCGCTGCTGCGATGGGTAAACTTATTGATGAAAACAATATCATCGCTTTTGATATAGGGGGTACTACAGCGAAGTGTTCGCTTATTGATCAAGGCAGGGTCAATATTACTAACCAGTACATGATCGAAAAAGACGATTTATCGGCGGGTTACCCTGTTATGACTCCTGTGGTTGATATTGTTGAAATTGGAAATGGAGGTGGCTCCATAGGTTGGGTCGATGAATATGAAAAGATGCATGTGGGGCCTCAAAGCGCCGGTGCGTTCCCTGGTCCAGTTGCCTATGGCAATGGCGGGACAGAACCCACAACCACAGATGCCAATTTATTGTTAGGTAGAATCAACCCTAATTATTTTATTGGTGGAGAAATTACAGCAGATATGGAAGCGGTACGAATAGCGTTTGATAACTTGGGTAAAAAACTCGGTTTAAGCGCAATAGACGCAGCTAAAGGAGTGATTCATATTGCCAATCACAATATGAGTAATGCCTTAAAATTAATATCAATTAACAAAGGTTATGACCCCAGAGA
>CAYUZL010000366.1:0-4854 GCA_964449725.1 uncultured Alteromonas sp.
GAACTACCCTAGCGGGTTGGTCGCCTCGCTCTTTTTTGTCTTGTTCAACAATGTCGTCAACACGGTCTTGATCTAAATCAAAACACGCTATTTTATATCCGTTATCCGCTAAATTTAGCGTTAGGTTTTTCCCCATGACCCCTAAACCGATGAAGCCAATATCGCAAAGCGCGTCTGTGTTAGGTACTGCTGAAGACATAGTTAAACTCAATAAAAAATTTTACTAATAATAGCATCCTCAGTTGGGGTTTGTTAACGCCTGTTCAAAGGAAAATAAGGTTAGTGACCGCGCTTCTTGTAAAAATGCGTAGCGAATGCAGATATCTGGCGTACTTTCCAACCTGTCGTGTCGCGTGTCCAAACGTAAACGCCAACCTGATTTAAACGCTTCTTTAGGTAAGGTAAAACGCAAATCTGACTGTCCACCATTGATGCACAGTAACCAGCGTTCTCTTTTTTGTTGAATTTCACCATCTATGTTAGACCCAATAATTTCTATAGCAAAACCATTGGAATCATTTTGCTGCCAATCCTTAGTCGCTTTCTCTGCACCATCAGCTTTGTACCACTTTATTGCTTCAATGTTGTTACTGTGGTGAAAGGTATCGTCGAGCAAATGAATGTCGCCTAACAACGCACTTTCTTGCCGCAGTGATATTATTTTTTGACAAAAGGCTAAGAAGTTTTCTTTTTTTGATGTCATCGACCAGTCTAACCAACTGATCTCATTATCTTGGCAATAGGCATTGTTATTCCCTTTTTGCGTTCGACTTAGTTCATCTCCCGCAACGAAGTGAGGCGTCCCCTGTGATAAAAGTAAAGACGCAAACACATTGCGCTTTTGCTTTTCTCGTAACTTAACAATAGAAAGGTTATCAGTTTCGCCTTCAACGCCATAGTTATTCGATAAATTGTGATTATGTCCATCTCTATTGTCTTCGCCATTATCGACATTATGTTTATCGTTATAAGTCACTAAATCATGCAAGGTAAAGCCATCGTGGTAACTAATACAATTTACTGACGAGTAGTTTGGTCTATGGGCTTTGGAGAAAATATCTCGCGACCCCATAAGTCGGGTGGCTAACTCACCAACTAAACCGTGATCACCGCGCCAAAACGCTCTTAGGCTATCTCTATATCTATCGTTGACTTCTAACCAAGGATAAGGAAAAGCTCCTAATTGGTAACCATTGGGCCCCATGTCCCAAGGCTCTGCAATTAACACCGTGTGTTTCAGCGAAGGGTCTTGTAAAATGGCCTTCAGTAAGCCAGACAAACGGTTAAATTCATGAGGCTCTCTACCCAATCCCGGCGCTAAATCGAACCTAAAACCGTCAGCGCCAATATCGTCAACCCAATAGCGTAACGCATCCAAAATATACCCAAACATGAAAGGGTGAGCGGTATTAACCGTATTACCGCAGCCAGAATAATTGGCGTAATATGACTGTCCGGCTTTATCTTGGGTATGTAAATAAACCTCTTTGCCAAACAAGCCTCTTAAGCATAAATCGATCCCATCGTCACTACCTTCTGCGGTGTGGTTAAATACCACGTCAATAATGACTTCTATGCCAGCCTCATGATAAGTATCAATCATGGTTTTTATTTCGGTTAGTGCGTTGTCTTTTGCATAGCGAGGCTCTGGAGCCATATAACTAACAGGGTTGTAGCCCCAGTAATTTGTCATGCCTTTATTGGTGATATAAGGCTCTGGCATAAAGGCAAACACAGGCATAAATTGAACCGTGGTAACCCCAAGAGATTTGATATGAGCAACAATATCTGGATGCGATGCTCCCAAATAAGTTCCTCGATGATTAGAATCCACACTTGGGTGACATTGACTAAGCCCTTTCACATGGGCTTCGTAAATAATACGTTCACTGTGGTTTATCTTTGGCTTAGCAGTGCGTGGATTAGATGTTGATGCGGTAACAATGGCTTTGGGTACTGAAAACCTATTGCTCTCATTGTGCAGCTTTGCATCAAAATGAATTGGACCCTCTAATAATTTGGCATAGGGGTCAATTAACAAGGGAGTATCGAATGTGTCTTTATCAGTCTGACCTGCCCGAACGCTATAATGCTGTCCGGCTTCAAGCTTTTCAATACAACCATGCCAAATTGTTCCTGTTTTCGCCGGTAACATAACCGGCGTCATAGAGCCGTCGTCATCAAACAGGCAAATTTCGATATAGGAAGCAACATCAGACGCTATAGCGAAATTAATGCCTTGATCTGTTACAGAAGCGCCTAAAGGATAGGGCGTGCCAAAGGTGATGTTCATAATATTACTCTCTATCAATTAGCCAATACTGAGCTGACAAAGGGGGAATATCAATATTGATGACATGGGACTGACCATGCATAGGTTCGTTTACCGATAACGCCTCTTGTTTAAACGGAAAACCGCTCCCCCAATAACCTTTGTCATCTGTGTTTAAAATACACCGATACAAACCTGCGTCTTTAACACCGAATTTAAAACCAGTACGAGGTAAAGGTGTGAAGTTCACTATGACATAAAGGCTTTGTTTACCTAACTTATCATGTCGAGCAAAAGATAAAATTGATTGCTCTGCGTTATCGTGATCAACCCAATGAAAGCCACCAGCTTCATGGTCCCATTGATACAAAGCGGGATAACTTACATAAAGTGTATTTAAGTCTCTATACAAAGACTGAATGCCTTTATGTTTCGGGTACGCTAACAGGTCCCAATCAAGCTCGCCATCGTGATCCCATTCCTTCCCCTGCCCCAATTCATTGCCCATGAAGTTGAGCTTCTTACCTGGGTGACCAAACATAAACCCAGTGTAAGCCCTAAGGTTTGCCGCTTGCTGCCATTCATCTCCGGGCATTTTATTTAATAAACTACCTTTACCATGCACGACTTCATCGTGGGATATAGGCAAAATGAAATTCTCATCATAGGCATAAACCATGCTAAATGTAATTTCACCGTGATGATATTTACGGTGTGCCGGTTCTTTTTGTATGTATCCCAACGAATCATTCATCCATCCCATATTCCATTTAAAGCCAAATCCTAAACCACCAGAAAACACAGGACTAGACACCTTAGGAAAAGAGGTAGATTCCTCTGCAATAGTGATGGCACCGGGATACTGACGATACACTTCAGCATTCATCCATTGCAGTAAACTAATGGCTTCATAATTGTGATTCCCGCCATCAACATTCGGTACCCATTCCCCTTCTTCACGGGAATAATCGAGATACAGCATAGACGCAACGGCATCAACCCTTAAACCGTCAATGTGATAGTGTTCGCACCACATAAGCGCACTGGCTACCAGAAATTGACGTACGGTATCTTTACCGAAATCGTAGATACAACTGTTCCAATCTGGGTGCCAGCCCTTCTTAGCATCTTCATATTCGTATACGCAACTTCCGTCAAACCTAGCTAAACCATGAGGGTCTTCTGGGAAATGAGCAGGAACCCAATCGATGATCACCCCCACATTATTTTGATGGCAGTAATCAACGAAATACTTAAAGTCATCAGGACAGCCAAAGCGGCTTGTGGGCGCAAACATTCCCACTGGCTGATAGCCCCAAGAACCATCAAACGGGTATTCACTTACGGGCATTAACTCGACATGAGTAAATTGCATATCTTTTACATAAGACACCAATTTATGCGCAATATCGCGATAGGATAAAAACTTGTCACTGCTGTTTTTGGGTTTCATCCACGAGCCTAGGTGTACTTCATATATGCTCATAGGTGATTGATAAGGATTTGTTTGCTTTCTTTGCGTCAACCAGTGTTCGTCGTCCCATTGATAACGACTGTGATCAAAAACAATAGAGGCATGAGATGGATATTGTTCGGCGCAAAAACCAAGGGGGTCAGCTTTATGGGGAAGCAGTTCTCCTTGCGGGTTTTTCAATTCGTACTTATACCGCGCTCCGGGGGCAACCTGAGGAAGAACAATAATCCAAAAACCTAATTCGGTTTTTTGCATAGGATGGCAACGACCGTCCCATTGGTTAAAATCACCAATAACAGACACGCTAGAAGCATTCGGCGCATACACAACAAAACGCGTCGCCTGTATACCATAGGTTTCACAAAGTGTAATATGCTGCGCACCACCTTGGCGGTATAAGTTTTCAGCGGCATGATCAATAAAGTGAACGCCGTGATAGGCCTGTTCAGTAAATTGATAAGGGTCGAAAAAGTCATACTCTCTCCCCTCTTCTTTTACTTTCAATTTATACAAAGAGGCTTCGCTTAGTGCTTCTACAGGCCCTTCAAAAAGTCCCGATTTAGTCACTCGCGCCAATTCAACGCCCTTAAAAAGCTCATCGTTTTCACTCACGACCTCAACCGATAGCGCGCTGGGTAAATACGCTCTTATCCAAACCACATCGTCTACAAGATAACGCCCCAGTATTGAAAAAGGATTTGCGCACCTTGCTTGTTCGAGCTGCTGGTTAACGGTCATAGTTACTGCATTCCTATTGTTGACGAACGTGAGTTATGTTTTTAGCCAGAGTTTGTACAAATGAAGAGACAAATAATTCTTCGATATCTACAGACAACTTCCTGCGCCAGTTAGGATATTCTTTAAATGTGCCGGGAACATTGACCGGTTTATCCATATGTAACCAATCCTCCAATTGAAAACTGAGCAAGCGACTTGAACCTGCAGCCATATGCATGTGCAAACCAACATTTAATGCCTCTGACATTCCTGTCTCGTTAACATCGTTATTGACGTCTTGCCCCACAGAGCCATGTCCATGGAGCGTATCTAAAATCGATTGCTTGCTGCTATGCCTTTGTGCGTATAAATTCTGTAACACATTATCGTC
>CAYUZL010000367.1:0-5294 GCA_964449725.1 uncultured Alteromonas sp.
ATATGAAACAGCTTTGCATTCAAAGCAAATCTGAGATTGTTGCTATAGGCCCTAGTATTTTTTGCGACTTTTCAAATACTCTACTTAAGCCTAGAATTGATAAGTGCCTAGAACAGCACGAATCAGGTAATATTGTTAGGCAAATAATAGCTTCTGGTATGTTGATTGATTTAGAACTATTGCCGAATGTTGGTTTTAAAGATGAGGCGCTTTTTATCGATGGTGTTGACCATGAGTGGTGTTGGCGGGCACAAAATAAGTCACTGAAAATTGGTTTGTCTAATACTGTTATAATGCGTCATAGAATCGGTGAGTCCTTAGAAAAATTAGCGGGAATTCAATACCGAGTAGGTTCCCCTATACGTTTGTATTATCAGTATCGAAATATATTTTTGCTTGTACGCAGAAACTATGTTCCACTTTATTGGAAACTAAGGAATCTCAGTTTAATGATGCCTAAATTTTTGCTTAATGGACTTTGCGAAAAACAAAAACGTTTACGTATATCATTCATGCTGAAAGGTGTTTGGGATGGGCTTTGCAATAAAGCTGGGCCGTTTGATAACAATTGGAAATAATAAAAGGTAGATAACATTGAAAGTTACGGTATTTGGAATAGGCTACGTAGGGCTTGTTCAAGCTGCGGTGCTAGCAGAAGTCGGTCATGATGTCGTTTGCGTTGATGTTGATCAAAACAAAGTCGATAAGTTAGAAAAAGGTATTATCCCGATTTATGAACCAGGACTTACTCCGTTAGTCACCAGTAATTTCGAATCTGGACGATTACAATTTACCACTGATGCTGAATCTGGTGTTAAGCACGGGCAAGTTGTTTTCATTGCGGTAGGTACCCCGCCAGATGAGGACGGCTCTGCCGATCTTAAATATGTGCTTGCTGTAGCTAAAACTATTGCCACCTTTATGCAAGATAAAAAGGTGATTATTAATAAATCTACAGTTCCTGTTGGTACAGCGGACAAAGTGAAAGCGAAAGTAAAAGAAACATTTGCATCACTGGATAAAAGTGTCGAGTTTGACGTTGTATCGAATCCAGAATTCTTAAAAGAAGGTGCTGCGGTTAATGATTGTATGCGCCCAGATCGAATTATTTTGGGTACCGACAGTGAGAAGGCAGAAAAGCTACTTCGCGAACTCTACGCGCCATTTAACCGTAATCACGACAAGGTGATTACAATGGATATTCGCAGTGCTGAGTTAACTAAATACGCAGCAAACTGTATGCTAGCAACCAAAATTAGTTTTATGAATGAAATGGCTAATTTAGCAGAACGCTTTGGTGCTGATATAGAAAATGTACGCAGAGGAATTGGTTCTGACCCAAGAATTGGGTACCAATTTATCTACCCAGGCTGTGGTTATGGCGGTTCTTGTTTCCCTAAAGATGTACAAGCTTTGGTAAAAAGCGCAAATCAAGTCGGCTATAAAGCGCGTATTTTAGAGTCAGTAGAAGCCGTTAACTATTCTCAGAAAGAGAAATTATTTGATTATATTATGCGTCATTTTGACGGTAAATTGTCAGGTAAAACTGTTGCATTGTGGGGCTTGTCATTTAAGCCAAATACGGACGATATGCGCGAAGCGTCTAGCCGTGTTCTAATGGAAAAACTGTGGGCTGAAGGCGCATCTGTTCAGGCTTATGATCCTGAAGCGATGGAAGAAACACAGCGCATTTACGGAACGAAAGACAACTTGAAATTGGTTGGAACTAAAGAAGCCGCGCTTGCTGGATCAGATTTCTTGGTTATATGCACTGAATGGCAAGCATTCCGAGCACCTGATTTTGAAGTAATTAAAGACGCGTTATCTGAGCCAGTTATCTTTGATGGAAGAAACTTATTTGAGCCAGAGCGTATGAATGAATATGGTATTGACTATTATGCCATTGGTCGTGGGTTATCAATTAAGGAAAATAAATAATGAGTCAAGTTAAAAAAGCAGTTATCCCAGTTGCTGGTTTGGGTACAAGAATGTTGCCTGCTACAAAAGCAATTCCAAAAGAGATGCTGCCTGTTGTTGATAAGCCACTTATTCAGTATGTGGTATCTGAATGTGTAAAAGCAGGAATAAAAGAGATTATTCTTGTTACACATGCGAGTAAAAACAGTATCGAGAACCACTTCGATACATCGTTTGAGCTTGAAGCTACATTGGAAAAACGTGTTAAACGTCAACTTTTAGAAGCAGTGCAAGCTATTTGTCCAAAAGATGTCACTATCATGCATGTACGTCAAGGCCATGCGAGTGGCCTTGGTCATGCAATACAATGTGCTCGTCCTTTGATTGGTGATGCACCTTGTGCTGTTGTATTACCAGATGTAATTATTGATGATGTCGCTAGTGATCCTAAAAAGGACAACCTGGCAGATATGGTTGCTAAATTTAATACGACTCGCGTCAGCCAAGTGATGGTTGAGCAAGTTCCTCAAGAAGACGTTGTTAAATTTGGTATTGTAGATTTAGATGGTGCAAATCTAGCACAAGGAGAATCTGCGAAAATCCATAAAATGGTGGAAAAACCAGAATTGGAAGAAGCTCCCTCTGACTTAGCTGTTGTAGGTCGTTATGTATTGTCTGAAAGAATTTGGGATTTATTAGCCACAACCTTACCGGGTGCTGGTGGAGAAATTCAGTTGACTGATGCAATTGATTCACTAATGGCACTAGAACAAGTTGACGCTTACTACATGAAAGGTAAAAGCCATGATTGTGGAAGTAAACTAGGTTATATGAAAGCAAATGTAGAATATGCGTTAAGACATCCAGAATTGGGTGAAGAATTTACCGAATATTTGAAAACATTGTAAGATTAAGAAAAGGCTCGTAAGAGCCTTTTTTAATTAACGCTTATTTGTGTGAGTAACTTAGCAAAAAGCTTATCGCCAATACCTTTTACTTGTTTGAGCTCTTCAATTTGAGTAAATAAACCATTATCTTGCCTATATTGAATAATCGCTTGAGCCTTACTTTCCCCAATACCCGGTAGAGCTATCAAAGTAGGTACATCAGCGTTGTTAATATTTACCTTTAATTGGTTAGCTTCTGTTACTAGTGTTTCATTAGACTCGCTTACCGGCGCTGTATAAGCATATGTTGAAGCTGCGCCTAGCATTAATGTAAATAGGATAGAGTTTATAACTTTCATTCTGTATTCCTTTTAGTTAAATGATGCCCCCTGCATCCACTATCACTGTATCGCGATTTTAAATAAATACGAGTATCGGAAAAGGACAGTTTTGTATTAACGCTTCACTAAATTACAATAAAGAAGTTCGGAAAGACCGTGAATACAAGTGGCTTTGGACGATAAAGTCACACCTAAGCATTTACAGAGCTTTTGCTCATAAGAAGTAGCGTAGTGACTGCCTTTAAAAGAACCATGACGAATAGCAATGGACCACTCTAATGACAGTTGAATGATTGCTGGCACTGAAGACGTTGGACTATTACTATCCGTTAACACCTTATTCATCGCTGCTATGTGAGTAGGGGATGTTCCCCATGCTTTCGCCAAGTTTATCGAAGCTATCCGTAAATCGTCTATGGGTATTGTGCTTATAAGATGCTTGAAGCCATGTTGTTCAACACTACAGGTTTTCCATGACGTTAGATTTTTTACTTTAGCGTTGGTAAATAAAGGGGAGTGGCAAAGTAGAGCTAAGAGGCTTGCAGTTTGTGGCAAGATTAGTTGGCTTTCTTTAGCGAGGTAGGCGGCTATTTCCATACTAAGTGTTACATGGGTTATAAACGTCTCTTTTAATGGAAAACTACTTTGCGTGAGGCGCTCAAACAAGGCGTGAGTTGTTAGCATATCACCTAGACGTTCCGTTCCATACGTCATGATGGCTTGTTTAACGGAAGAGACTGAAATTTTTAGCCTGTTGCTATTTGTTGCAGACTCACACATGAAACGAGAAAAGCTAGGTTCCCGCTCTATTCGTTGGGTTAATTCGTCAATATCAACGTTGTATTGCTGACATTGTTTCAATACTAACAATAGTGATTTAGGAGGCCTATCTATTTTGTAAGTTAAGGGGTAAATATTGTCGTTATCATAGTCGAGTAGAGCTTTGTTGAAGGTTTGTTTGTCGAAGTTATAGTTAACGACTGGAGTGCAGCTTGCTTGATTGGTTTGAACGTAATCCTCGCCATTACTGAGTACTAGATTGCTTCCGTGGTTGCAAAGCACCCAATATTTTTCGCTTTTATGCTCGAGCTGAGTACCAGGAATACATAACGAGGGGTAAATCAGTAAATGCTGTAAGCTGTGGTGTAACCAACTAGGGGTAACATAAAATAAGCGGGTTATATTTTGTTGCCAGACTTGTTTACCAGAATCTGTTAGTAATACTGATACACTCACTGCTAACCACTGCCAGTGAGTTAACCTTACTTGAGATAGATAACGAGCGGGGTCAGATAAAGCGAGTAATTTTACTATGCGTATTAAATCTGCAGCACTCTCATAACCAAGGTGTTCAAAACGTTTCAGAATGTGTTTTCTAGCGACTTTTTTCGTATTCTCGTCAATTTGTTGAGTTGCGAAGCTCAGAATCAAGCCTGCTGAGAGTATTGATGAGGATGTTGTATTGTATTGGTTTGCTCTACATAAGTGAATAAACGCTACAGTGCGAGTGATAGACACGTTGGTATGATCAAGGTTTTCATTTTTGATACGAGAAAAACAAAGCCCTAAAATATATAAAGGGCGTTGCGCTATTGATGTATTGAGTTCTTTGCAAATGGTAAGAGCATTTTTGATACTTTGAGAATACTGTTCTTTTTCTAATTGAATAAGCAGTGTCTTGTATGCAAACGAAAACTTATCTAAAGCAGGCACGAATTATTTTCAATTAACTCTGTTTATATTCATTTATTGCACTTTCACCTAAAGCGACAAGCCTGTTGTCTTCAAAAAGGACGGGCGTACACTCTTCTTTGGTTGTTAGTCCATCAGCCTTAACATGTTGGGTTCTAAAAAACATAATTTGTACAATTGCATCGCTGCTTTCTTTAGCTTCCGTTATATCTGGAGAGCCCATTAACGCAAGTACTTCGTCACGGGTTGCACCTATTCTTAATTTCGCAACTTGGACTTTGTTGTAAGCTTCTCTGTCTTGCCATCTCATATTTTCCGGTTTATCCGGAACAAAAGTAAGGACGCTAAACGTCAGTGCAATATAAGCAGAAAACCCAATTACAATAATTTTAATAGCACTAGAACTTCGCATAATTTACACACTCGAATCGATAGTATAGCAAGGGGGATACTTTGA
>CAYUZL010000368.1:0-8678 GCA_964449725.1 uncultured Alteromonas sp.
GTCTAAAACAGATAGGAAGACTCTCGCGAAGTTGCTTGCTGCTATGGCAACAAACCTAGAAGCTGACGACGATAGTAACGAATAACGAGCATTTACATTATGCCTAATTCGTTACCAGACGCCGAAAGTGAAGAACAGAAACTTGATACACTTAGGCAGCTTTTGTTCGGAAAGGATGGAAAAGAACTTTCTTCTGCTCTAAAGCCTCAAGCCAAGTCGTTAGTGCGAGATGTTATTACTGAAGCCCTTCATGATCGACAGAATTCAGACAGCTCCATTGTGCCTATTATTCAACCGATAATACAAAGTTCAGTTGAAAATTCGGTTTCACAACAAAGCGATAAATTAACCACTATTCTCTACCCTCTTGTTGGCAGTATGGTGCGTAAAGCTGTTGCCGCATTCTTAAACCAATTTATAGAAAAAACCAATGCACTTATTGAAAATGCAGTCTCTATTAAAGGCTGGAAAATGCGTTACGCAGCCTGGCGTGCAGGGGTCCCTTTTTCTCAGTATTTGGTATCCCAGGCTTATCGCTACAAAGTAGAAACGGTGTTACTTATTCATCGAGAAACAGGCACTTTGTTAAGCCATATTAGCAACAATACTTATGAAAGTGATAATGTCGACTTAGTGTCATCTATGCTCAGCGCAATTAACGACTTCGTGTCCGATTCTTTTGCTGAGCACGACAACCTTCAACAGCTCGATGAAGTAAAAACAGATGATGTATCTTTATATGTTTGCCATGGGCCTAATGCCATTTTGGCTGTGGCTTCCAAAGGAAGCATTCCATCACAAGACCGTGATACATTTCTTCAAACATTAGAACAAGTTCACGGTGTATTTAGCGATGAACTTCATTCTTATAATGGCGACCCCTCTCCTTTTTCTAATGTTGATAACCTACTTTACAATTGCATTCTTACACAAAGAAAAGATGCCGATGAAAAAGCCAAAAGACCTTGGTTTGGCTATATAGTTTTGTTGTTAGCTATGGCATTACTGATAGGGTATTCCACGCTTAAATACAGTGCTTACAATACCCTTCACTCTCTACAGGATATTTCTGCTTTGCCTGGATATGTTTTAACCAGCGGAAGTATAGAAAACGTTAATGAAGTGACTATTAGCGTATTACGAGACCCCTTTACGAAAAGTATTGAGTCTTGGATTATAGAAAACAACATTAACGACAAAAATATTCAGATAACAGAGCAAAGTTATATTTCTTTAGAGCCTGAAATTGTCGCCTTAAAGTTAGTGAGTTTAATTGACCATTACCAAGAGCTTTCAATGGATTCCAGTTACAAAGTAACAGGAGAAATTGATTGGCAAAACAACCAAGTGTTTTTAACTGAGTTAAACGCCATTGCTGGTGTTTCTCAACTTAATGTCGACACTTCATTAGTATCGGTAATAACAATAGATAACGTAGACAACGAGGCTGTCTTATTTACATTGTTTAAACAATATATTGGGCAAATAGCACAAACAAAAATTGAGTTCTTTCAAAATCACACAGATTTATCCGATGACTCTGTTCGAGAACTAGTAAACGTGTCTAATATAATAATTCAAGCACAAACTATAGCAGATAAATTAGACATTCAATTCAACCTGTTGCTCATAGGTACAACTGACTCAATTGGAAGTGAGAAAACGAATTTTACGCTAAGCTCAAAGAGAGCCGCGGCAGTAAAAGCACTTTTGGCTAAGAATAACGTTGATACGAAAAAGATTTTTGATACCGGTATTGGTGAGGTCTCGTTTGCATCGGATGACAATGCACCCCGTCGAGTTGTTTTTAACGTAATTTATTCTCATAGAGATAAGTAGTGGCAAAATAAGAATGATACAGAAAAAGATTTGCGTATTAGGTGCGACAGGAGTCGGCAAAACTAGTTTAACGAGAAAGTTTGTTGATGGTATTTTTTCGGAAAAATACCTTACAACTATTGGTGTAAAAATCGATAAAAAAGTTGTACCCACCTCTAGCTCAGACGTTCAATTAATGATTTGGGACATGGAAGGCATCGATAGATACTGTGGTTTTAACCCCAAATACTTGCGGGGAGCGTCGGCATTTATCGTTGTAACAGATCAAACCAGAGCTCAGTCTTTAGTTGAAGGCATGGAAATTTTAAGTATGGCTAGAGAACACACTGACGCACCTGCTATTTTGGTTGTTAATAAATGTGACCTAGATATGAAATGGCATTGGCGTGAAGATCACGTCGATACCCAAGCTGAACTATTTCAAGCTCGTTTTAATACAAGTGCTAAAACAGGAGTTCAAGTCAATAACATGTTTAAATCTATTGCAGCGCTGAGTATCGAACAATGAAAACTTTAGGTGCGCTTTTCGAAATTTTGGGTCTTGTAGATTGCGCTATTTTAAAGCATGAAAAAGAAAATGAATTTACCGTTGTTCATGCACCACTTGGCTGGTTTTATTGGCTATTTCCTAAAGCCAATATAGACCAAACTATAGATATTGACGAAAGCCATTCGTTTATCGCGAATTTTTTATTAGATGCCAACGAGTTTTGGTTAGCGCCTGACGCAAATCAAATAAGTTCAGGCATTTGGTCTGAAAGTATTATGGCTCCTTCTGGAAGTGAAAAATTAGTTTGTCTAGAATGTGTTGCAGCTTATGCTAACGGTGAAAAATTATTGGTTATTAAAAATGCCAAAACTGCCCATGAACACAAACGAGAAACTCTACAAGTTGCTAGAGAAACCCTACTTTCTCATGATAAAATGCTTGCGCAGCACGACTACTTAAGCCAAAAGTTGCAAGGGGTAATCAAACAAAATTCAACGGTTTTAGAGCTGCATTTACCTATAGAGCAAGCTATTCAAAATACCGAAATCGGCGTTATAATTACCGATAGTGAAAAAACGCCTTTATTCTCCAATTTGGCCGCGTTTAATAGCTTTGCGTTAGATCCTGTTAGAACTGACACCACGCCACTTGCCATTGTTCAACAAATGATTGAGGCTCAGTTCCCTGAATCATCTCCGATATTCCTTAATGATAAGTCTTGGAACGGTGAGCTTTATTGGCACTGCCCTCCGGATTTTGATAAATGGTTACAAGTCACAATAAAGCCAGTCAAAAACCACATGGGCTCTACAAGCCACTGGATTATTACAATATCAGACACCACTCGTTTAAAACATTTGCTACAAAAAAATGAAAACTTGATGCTGAAAGATGCATTGACAGGGTTACCCAATCGCCAGTATATGTGGAAGTTTTTAGAGAAAAAGTGTCTCTCAAATACCCCCTTTAATCTTTTGTTTATCGATATTTTACGCTTTAAACGAATTAATGAACTCTATGGCCATACTAATGGCGATAAAATACTAAAAGATATTGCTACTAAGCTACGCAGTATAGAAAGTAACACCTGTCATGTCGCACGAATTGGCTCAGCTCGTTTTGCAGTCATCAGTTTACTTAATGAGCATACCGATACATCAGAACAACGTGTTGCTGCTCGGATACTCTATGAAGACATCAACGAAATGATGTCAGAGCCCTTTTTAACACAAAAAAGAACCCCTTATATAATAGACAGCAATATTAGTGTTGCGCTTTACCCTGAAGATACCACTGACGCCGAATCCTTAGTTAAGGCCGCAGATATGGCATTGACTGAACTTAAAGACAATCAAGACAGCAATTTTCAGTTCTATTCCATCGAAATGTCGAAAGCCAATGAAAAACGCCTGCAATTAGAGATGAAATTGAAAAAGGCATTAGACAAAGAAGATTTTCGAATTTATTTACAACCGATCATAGACACTGAGACAGAACTCGTTGTAAAAGCAGAAGCCTTAATACGCTGGACTACACCTGAAGGTGAAATGATTTCACCAGACGTATTCATTCCGATTGCAGAACAAACTGGACTGATTGTTCCACTAGGCAACTGGGTAATAAAACAAGTTTGCGATTTATTGACTTACTTACGAGAAAGGCGAATCAATATTAAGCTGTCTATTAATTTGTCTCCCAAACAAGTTAGCGATCGGTATTTATTTGATTTCATAAAAGAAACGGCACTACAGTCCGGTATTGATGCTCAACGTTTAGAACTTGAGCTGACAGAAGGTGTACTCTTAAATAACTACGACAAAGCGGTGTCTCTATTAACTTCGTTACGAAATATGGGCGTATCTATTTCCATTGATGATTTTGGAACAGGCTATAGCTCCTTGTCATATTTGAAAAACCTCCCTATCGACCATCTTAAAATTGATCGGTCTTTCATTAGTGAGTTAGAATTTAATGATGATGACAGAGCAATTGTATTGGCGATTTTAGCTATGGCTAAGCAATTAAAAATATCGGTGATCGCAGAAGGAGTAGAAACCAAAGAGCAACGAGAGTTTCTAAACTGCCACGATTGTGACGCCATTCAAGGTTTTTACTATAGTAAGCCAGTACCAGTAGACGAATTTGTCCACTTTTTCCGCCAACAGAACGGATAAATAAACACCGATAATGAAATGCCCTTGTAATCCAAATAGTCATTTTTCCATGTGTTGTGAACCCATTATCTCAAGCGATAATGCGGCAACTGCGGAACAATTAATGCGTTCTCGATTTAGCGCTTTTGCTACTTATAATGACGATTACATTAATAAAACGTTTTCTAGTGTAAATAATCTGGAACATTCAGATAATAAGAGTAACCGAGAGCAGCAATGGCTTGGGTTAACCATTTGTTCATCCACTCACGATAAAGTTGAATTTAAAGCCTATTATGTCTTTGAAACGAATTTATATGTTTTACACGAAGTCTCAGATTTTGTAATTGAGCACGGAAAGTGGCGCTATGACAAAGGCATTGTTGTTGAACATGACACGATAAAATTTCCACGTAATACCGAGTGTTTCTGTGGCAGTGGTAAAAAATACAAACGTTGCTGCCTAAACAAGTAAATTATTCAAACAGCAGTCATTACTATCAATTCAGATTTTTGGTTACGTTAAACAAATTGTAAAAATTTTCAGTGGTGGCTTTCGCTAATTCATCCACTGAGATTCCTTTTAATTCCGCGATAAACTCTGCTACTTCAACAACGTAACCCGGTTGGTTAGATTTTCCACGGTGAGGTACTGGCGCAAGCCAAGGCGAATCGGTCTCAATCAGCAACTTATCCAACGGAACTTGTTTTACAACTTCTCTTAATTCTTTTGCGGAATTAAAGGTGACGATACCAGAAATAGAAATGTACATGCCTAAATCAATACCCTGTAAAGCCATGTCTAAATCTTCAGTAAAGCAATGAAATACGCCTTTGGTACTTTCATGCTTATGTTCTTTTAGCACGTTCAACGTATCTTCTTTCGCCCCTCTGGTATGAATAATAAGGGGTTTGTTTAATTCATTTGCAACCTGAATATGGTCGATAAACGACTGCATTTGGGTTTCTTTG
The DNA here is from genome assembly GCA_964449725.1 of uncultured Alteromonas sp. Lineage (GTDB taxonomy): Bacteria > Pseudomonadota > Gammaproteobacteria > Enterobacterales > Alteromonadaceae > Alteromonas_F. Next base: position 5,455 of record CAYUZL010000368.1, read on the forward strand.
GTTTCAGCGCTGTAAAAGTAATCTAGCCCTGTTTCCCCAATAGCGACAACATGTGACTGATTAGATTTTTCTAGAAGAGTTTGTTTATCACAGGCGTCTTCCTGATGTAGCGGATGCACACCACAGGATACAGAAATGTCATCTAAATCAGACACTGCGCTGCACATAGCATCAAACTCTTTTACTGATACACACACACATAAAAAGTGCTCTACTCCTCTGCTCTTTGCAAATGTAACTGCATCTTTGATAGATGTATTTTCATCAAGACGATCGAGGTGGCAATGAGAATCAACGAACAATTTATTATTCCTTATAAGAAAGGGCTGTATTTTCTACAACACTGTGTAAAAGTAATGTTTTATTTATGCCGGTTTGGGTTATTTTCGCTTGTGCTTTTACACATAATTGGTAATAGGCGTAATCGTCTTCCGATAAAGAGGATTGATACATTTCGCCGGTTTTTAAGGCGCACATAGATAACAAAATATCTGAATGATTTTCCCATAACTTAACCATTGATAATGCTGAAATAGCTTGCTGCTTAATTTGCCTAAGCATGGGTTCAAATTGACTCGCATCGGGAAATTTTTCATCTGTTAATAGGTTGTTTAACCTATAGGGAGATTCAGCAAATAAATCTAAAATAATGCTAGGTACATTAACATTAGGTACATTTGTGGCTAACCATTCAACTGTTTGCTGTTTTGTGGGAGGCGACAACCCTTGTTTTTCACAACGACTTAAAATAGTCGGTAGCAATTTATGCTGTGCGTCTGTCACTAAAATAATGTAAGTGTTAGGAGTTGGTTCTTCAAGGGTTTTCAATAGCGCATTAGCGGCCGCTTCTGTAAGTGATTCCGCTTGATAAATAATACAGACTTTATTTTTACCGATTTGCGGTGTTTTCTGTAGCTGAGCGGTTACTTGGCGAATAGCATCGACACCGATTTGTTTTTCACTTTCCACAGGGTGAAAGTCAGGGTGAGAGCCCGCTTGAAATAATAAGCACCCTTGGCATTTACCACAGGTACTGTTTGCCTCTAGTGAATCACACAGCAAACTTTTTGCTAAAGCTAGGGCGAATTGTGTTTTTCCAATGCCAGCTTTGCCACTGAGCAACAAACCATGGTGCAATTTTGATGCAATAATGCGTTTATTAAGTTCAACAAAACGTTCTACGCTCCATGGCGAGATGTCAAAATTCATACTCACTGATTACCTTTACCTAGTTGATACTTCTTTACTGCTCGATTGTGCTCTTCTAAAGAGGTGGAAAAATAAGAGGTTCCATCGCCTTTTGCAACAAAATAGAAGTAATCTAATTGCTGTGCATTTTTTACTGCTGAAATCGCTTCTTTTCCTATCATGGCGATAGGCGTTGGTGGTAGGCCTTTGATCACATAAGTATTATACGCTGTAGGTCTACGTATATGTTCCCGAGTAATATCTCCATCAAATTCGTCACCTAAACCATAAATAATGGTCGGGTCGGTTTGCAAGCGCATCTTGTTATCTAACCTATTTAAAAATACTCCTGCGATAACAGGCCTTTCTTCTGCAACCGCGGTTTCTTTTTCAACAATGGATGCCAATACCAAGACTTCATAAATCGACGCTAATTGATGCGGTAACGTATCTTCTTCCAATTCAAGTCTCAGTAGGCTTAATTGCATGTTTTCGAAAGCACGGATGACAATATCACTTAGCTTTGTATACTCAGTAAATTGATAAGTATCGGCCATTAATATCCCTTCTACAGAAGGAACGTCATGGCTAAAATAATCACTGACCGTCGAAAGAAACGCCTGCTCAACTTCATCATTCCAATCATTATGTAAATGTTCATTGCTCCCCAATACATTAAGCCATTGCTTCCATGTATTTCCTTCAACTAAAGTGACTGAAAATTGCTTTTGCTTACCCAGTTCAAACAATGAAAAAGCCTCTTCTATATTCATTGAGGGCTTTAGTTCATAAACTCCATGTTTAATTGTGTTGTTTGTAAAAGCGAGCTTTAACCAGACTTTAGCAACGAGAGGGTTAAGGGGATCTGTACTCGTATTCATTAAGGTGTTCATAACACCAAATGCAGATGCGCCTTTTTTAATCACTATGGTGTTATCAGGCGTAATACCTAATGGTTGCTTTATTTGACTGTTATAAAGTAATACCAAAGAGGAAAGAAGGACAAAAACACCGACAAAAAAAAGAATAAAGGAAAAGGTTAACTTCGTTATTCTCATCCCCCTTCCCCATTAATTGTCATTGATAACTGAAGCACTGGGTGTACATCAAAATCAAAGCAGCGTCCTTCATCATCCCATTCTGAAATTGGCATACATTTCATTATTGCATTTGTCAGCATTACAGCACTTGCTGATTGTACATCCTGCCTAGACACATTGGTTATTTGTAACGGAATGCCTGCGTGTTTGAAATAGTCTATCAAGCGTGCTCTTTGCACCCCATTCACTCCGCAGTGAGTTAATTGAGGGGTCATCCATCCTTTGTTTTCTAACAGTAAGAAGATATTGGCGCTACTTGCTTCAATGAGGTTATTTTGAAAATCAAAAACAAGCGCATCATCATAATGCGTGCCTATTAACCCATTTTTTATCAACACCTGTTCTAATCGGTTTAAGTGCTTAATTCCGGCAAGGGCGGGTTGAGAGCTAAGCTTGATGGGACTAGTTACAACGCGCATTCCCGTATTTCGCAAATGTTCGTAACTGGCAGGCACTGCAGAAACAAAAAAGTGAGCCGTTGGCGCAAGTGTAGTCGGTCTATGATAACCGCGGCCACCGGAACCTGCAGACAAAACGATTTTAACAATGCCATTTTCCACTTGCCTGGCAAGCATTGAGGCATGGTCCCAAACATTCTGACTAGGTGTGGGTAAACCAATGACGCCACTGTCATTAATGAGTCGTAATTGATGGTATTTTAATAGATCAATGTCCCCTGAAGCCACACGCATTGTTGTAAATACGCCATCTCCATAATGACAAGCTCTATTGTTAACGTCCCAATTATCTTCTATAGAATACACGAGTGTAATAATTCAGCGGCATAAACAAAAAAAGCAATGATACCAGAGATATCATTGCCTTAAAGACTTAAAATACAATTTTAGTCAGGTCGTTTAAACAGAAGCGACCCGTTTGTTCCACCAAAACCAAATGAATTACAAAGCGCATAGGCTTTAGTAAACTCTTTTGCTT
>CAYUZL010000369.1:0-8858 GCA_964449725.1 uncultured Alteromonas sp.
CCCTTATTGTTAAATCCCATTCGGTTAATGATGGCCTTCTTTTCTGGCAATCTAAAAATTCGCGGTTTAGGGTTTCCTGGCTGACCTTTAGGAGTGATAGTGCCTATTTCGACAAAACCAAACCCCATATTTAAAAAAGCATCGACGCACTCGCCATTTTTATCTAATCCTGCGGCTAAGCCAACGGCGTTTGGAAAGGTAATTCCAGCAACGGTAACCGGTTTATTTATCGCGTTTTTTTTGTATAAAGCCGCGAAAGGCGTACGTTGAGTTACTTTTAAACAACCGATAGTTAAATTGTGTGCCGTTTCAGGTTCTAATTTAAGTAACGCCGATTGAGCTAGTTGAAGCATAGTGATTCGCCTGGTAAAAGTCATTGATACAAAAAAGCCCTGTTAAACAGGGCTTTTTTTAACAGGCTGTAGTTTAATGGTTTGACTTCATGCTTAAAAGCATCAATTCACGTAATGCGACAGAAAACTTCGCAAATTCGTGTGTTGAACTGGTTTTAAACTCACTCATCATCAAATACCAACGTTTTAGCAAGGTTTCATTTTGAGAAATCCAGCTCTCTAACAAGTTTTCGTCTTTTTCGACCTTGTTGTGCAATAAGTTCGATGTAATTGATCTCTGCTGCCAGTCTAGCTCTTCTCGGTAAGATGCTCGTGCCAGTGCTTGCCAATGATTACTCACTGCTTGGTTGGTGATTTGCTCTAAGAACCAATGTAATTCAAGTCTGAATCCGACTTGGAAGTATAACGGCGCGACAACAGACAATTCAGTACCAGATTCAATACTGACTTGCGCTAAATCAAGGGCACAGAACAAATTGCTAAAACACGCTACACGATAAGAAAGTGCTTTGGGTACACCTTTTTGCTCCAGCGCTTTGGCACTGTTTTCTAAGGTGGCGTACTCTTCTTCTACTAAATAGGTAGACAGGTTTTCGAGCAAATTATTCATTGCAGGAGAATAATCAGCAATAGCACCTTCTATAGAGTTACTCGTATCGCCATGTCGTATAAACCAGCGAGTGGTACGCCTTAGCAATCGTCGTGCATTTTCAAGCATTTTTAACTGAGTTTCAGATCCTATTTTGTTATCGAGAGATTCTATTTGTTTCCATAAATTCTCAATATCAAATACGCCTTTAACCACGCTATACGCATTGGTTATTTCAACAATACTCGCGCCCGTTTCTTCTTCCATTCTAAATACAAAGTTTAACCCCATGTCGTTAACCATTTCATTGGTCAACTTAGTCGCAATAATTTCACTTCTTAGGGGGTGAGATTGCATATTGTCAGCGTAGGACTTTCTTAGTCGTTCAGGGAACGCGTTAATCAACAGCTTCCCATGATAAGCATTATTCGTAATTTCTTCTGTATTGAGCTTTTCTTTTAATACCATCTTGCCATAAGCAATAAGAACACAAAGCTCTGGACGCGTTAATCCTTGATTTGTAGCAACCCTATCGGAGATTTCATCATCGTTCGGTATGAACTCTAACTCTCTGTTTAACGCCCCTTCTCGCTCTAAACGATGGATAAAACGAAGCTGCTCTTTAATTTGATTAACGCCGCCCAATTCTGTAATCGAAAGAGATTGGGTTTGACGATAGCAATCTTGAAGCACAAGTTCGGAGACGTCTTCTGTCATATCATACAATAAAGCATTGCGTTGCTTCATTGTCATATCGCCACTTTGAACGAGTTGATTCAGTAATATTTTAATGTTCACTTCGTTATCTGAACAGTCAACGCCGCCTACGTTATCGATGAAGTCGGTATTAACTCGACCACCATTGGCTGCATACTCTACGCGACCAAGTTGAGTTAATCCTAGGTTGCCCCCTTCACCAACGATTTTAGCTCTAACTTGTTTGCCATTAACTCGAACACTGTCGTTTGCTCTGTCACCTACATCGGCATGAGATTCTTTTTCACTTTTGACATAGGTGCCGATACCGCCATTCCATAGTAAATCTACATTCATTTGCAGTATGTTATGAATAAGCTCGTTGGGCGTCATCTCCCCCTTTTTCGAATTCAAACAGGTCTTCATTTCAGGTGTGAGCTTGATTGACTTGCTCGCCCGACTAAATACACCGCCGCCTTTACTGATCAAACTTTTGTCGTAGTCATCCCAAGTTAAACTTGGGTCTTCAAACAAGCGCATTCTCTCTTTGTAACTCCTTACCGCATTTGGACTAGGATCAAAGAAGATATGCAGGTGATTAAAGGCTGAAATCACTTTCGTCTGTTCAGACAACAACATACCATTGCCAAACACATCACCGGCCATGTCACCAACACCTACACAGGTGAACTCTTTGGTTTGGCAATCAATACCGATTTCTCTGAAGTGACGTTTAACAGACTCCCATCCGCCTTTCGCAGTGATACCCATTTTCTTATGGTCATAACCGACGCTACCACCAGACGCAAAGGCATCGCCTAACCAGAAATTAAAATCATCAGAAATTTCATTCGCGATATCTGAGAATGTTGCAGTGCCTTTATCAGCGGCGACTACCAAATATGAGTCATCTTCGTCGTGTCTAACAACATCTTTTGGTGGAACTAACTTCCCGTCGACTATGTTGTCAGTGATATCTAGCAGACTGCGAATAAATAATCGATAACACGCTTTTCCTTCTTCAAAAAAGGCTTGTTTACCGCCTTCTGTTGGCGGTTTTTTACAAATAAATCCACCTTTCGCACCCACTGGCACAATTACCGTGTTTTTCACTTGTTGTGCTTTAACTAAACCTAGAATTTCAGTTCTAAAATCTTCTAATCTATCGGACCACCGCAACCCACCTCGAGCGACTTTTCCACCGCGTAAGTGAACCCCTTCTACACGAGGGCTATACACGAATATTTCGTATTTCGGCAATGGCAATGGCATTTCGGGAATAAATTCAGGCTGAAATTTAAATGAAATATACGACTTGTCGTTTCCTGCCTCATCAGGCTGATAAAAGTTCGTTCTAAATGTGGCTAAAATCATATCTAGATAGCGACGAATAATACGGTCGTCATCTAAATTCGATACGTTATCAAGCAACTGTTGGATTTCTTCAGAAACCGCTTTTGAATTAGATTCATTACGTTCAATTTTAGGGTCAAACCGCAAATCAAAAAATTGTACCAATAATCTTGCAATCTCAGGGTACTTAGACAGCGTATTAGCCATATAACTATGGCTAAATGAACTCCCCGTTTGTCGCATGTATTTTGCGAACGCTCTAAGAATGGTGACTTTTCTTCCTTCTAACCCTGCGCCTAATACCAAACGGTTAAATGCGTCGTCTTCAAGCTCACCATGCCATACATTTGAAAAAGAAAACTGAAATAACGCCTGTGCTTTTTCAATATTTAATGACGATGTGCTCTTATAAAGCATACTGAAATCCATGATCCAGTTCGTATTCCCTTCGGCGCAGGTAATTCGATAAGGGCTTTCATCAATGACTCTTAAGCCAAAATTTTCTAAAATTGGCAGTACATCGGATAAGTGAATAGGTTCGTCTTTGTGAAACAATTTAAGTTTCACAATAGGGCTGTCGTCAGCTTCTTCTTGAGGCCTATAAAACAACATGTCTAATGGCTTTTCTGTTGTTAGATTTTCTAATTTTTCTATATCAACTAGGGCCGCACTGGGTAAGTTTTCTTCCATGTAACTGGGAGAGAATGCGCTGGCGTAACGAGTTTCTAACGCTTTACCTGCACCCTCTCCACATGAAGAGCGTATTGATGACGCCAGGCGGTCACTCCAGCTTTTTGTTAATTCAACTAGATTCTTTTCAATTTGTCTCACATCGATATCCAAATTATTATCTTTCACCCGTGCGATATAGTGTGTTCTTGCATATACAGATTCAGAAAAATAGGTTGTAAATTCAACTTCGCCGATGGCGTCAAATGAACGCTGCAACAACACTTGAGTACTTTTCCTAAGCTTGGTGTTGTAACGTTCTCTGGGCACAAATACCATGCATGAGAAGAAACGCCCGAAACTGTCTTTGCGAATGAATATTCTAGAAATTCCGCGCTCTTGCATTTGAAAAATGCCAGTGATAATTTGCGCTAATTCAGTCTCTTCTGTTTGCAGTAATTCATCTCTTGGATAAGTCTCAATAATATTGAGAAACGCTTTATAAGAGTGGGTTCCGGGTTTGAAACCTGATAATTCACAAACCTTTTGAATTTTTCCTTTCAACACGGGTAAGTCAGACGCTTTACTGTTGTAAAAGCCAGCCGAATACAGCCCTATAAATCTGTGCTCACCAATAACTTGCCCATCGGAATTAAACGCTTTGATTCCAATATAATCCATTTGTGCAGGACGATGCACACGGGCTTTGGTTTTCGTTTTCGTTAACAACAGTGGTGCTGAACTAAGTGCGATATCCCTTGCTGATGGAGGCAGCTTCGACAATAAACGCTCTCGGTTACTTACGGAGTTCTTCATTAACCCTAAGCTCGATTCAATATCGGGCACCCATAAATGGTCACCTTCAATTGCTTCGGCCTTATAGTAGCGGTAGCCCATCAAAGTGAAATTGTGATCGTGAACCCAGTTTAAGAAAGTTAGAGATTCTTGTTTTACCGTTTCTGTTGCAGGGCATTGCAATTTGGGGAATTGCTTAATAACCGTTTGCAGCTGTTTTGTCATCGGCCGCCAATCCGTTACGGTTAAAACAACTTCATCTAATACTGATTGTAATTCTTCTTTTAATTCAACAACAGCCTGCTCAGATGTTTGGCGGTCAATCTCAATCAAAAATACGGTTTCTTTGCTGGCTGATTTATCATCACTACCAGATTCAAATAACACCTCAATTTTGCTGTTAATTCGGCTTAGGGAAATTGGGCTATGCAGCAATAAGTGAGAAGTAATATTTAATCGATTAAGCGTCATCCGGACTGAATCGACCAGAAAAGGCATATCGTCAACAATGATTTCAATAATGGAATGGGACGACTGCCAGCCATGGCTCGCAATATTTGGATTGAAAACCTTTATATGAGGGATATTTTTATCGTAATTTTCAAATGTATTCCACAGACTGATAGTGGCGCCATATAAATCACTATCAGTACGTCCATCAAAATCGTCGGTAGACATATTAGTAAATAAAAGACGAGCAAATTGCTTCACCTTTTCTACTTTTTCAGCTGCGGTTTTTTTTTCTATTAGTGCAAATACATTATCTATTAAAACTGACGGTTTCTGAGTCGCGGTAATCATAAACAACCTTTATAAAAGTACTTAAACGCCCTTTGTTGAATAGCTCTCTTATTCAACAAAGGGCAATATCTTTAACACTCTCTTTACAGCATAGATAAAATTACAAAAAACACATAAAAAAAAAGGCCTTACGGCCTTTTTAAGCAAATAATTCATTAAATATCATTTTTTTGGTTATTCCACCAAAGTAAATTCGCAATAGCTGGCAGCACGAATATCGCCCCCATCATGTTTACAATGAACATAAAGGTTAGCAAAACGCCCATATCTAACTGGAACTTCAATGATGAAAAAACCCATGTACTAACACCAATAGCTAAGGTTACGCCAGTAAAGAGTACTGCGCTTCCTCGCTCTTTCAACGCCGCTAGGTAAGCGTCTTGTACTGTCGCACCTCGCTTAATTTCGGTGTTCATTGTAGATAAAATATAAATACCATAATCAACACCAATCCCGACACCTAGGGCAATTACAGGTAAAGTCGACACGGTTAAACCGATACTTAATTGGGTCATCAATGCTTGCGCCAATACAGACACAACATACAAAGGTATAACAACGGAAAGTGTTGCTCGAATTGAGCGGAAGCTTGCCAAACACAACAAAATAACCGCGCCAAATACATATAACATCATTGGGTTTTGCGCAGTACTGACCGCTTCGTTAGTTGCCGCCATAACGCCTACGGGACCCGAAGCCAACTTAAACCTAAGATCATCGGTTTGATATTCGGTTCGATAAGCTCTAACCGCTTCCACAACACGAGAGATCGTTTCCGCTTTGTGGTCTTCCATAAACAGAATAACCGGCATAACAGAACAGTCGTTATTAAGTAAGCCTGAAGATGTTGGAACACGACCGATTGCCTGAACCATAGTTTGCTGATTTCTTGGTAACACTTGCCACTTAACGTTCCCTTCGTTATAACCGGCATTGACTCTTTTAGCCACCGACGCCAAACTCACAGTAGATTGAACGCCAATCACATTTTCCATTTTCCACTGAAAATCATCTATGGCTTTCATAACAGAATGAGACGTACAGGCTTCTGTGCTTGTTTCAACAATCACAGAAATATAGTCAACGGTTACTTCGTACTTTTCAGTAATTAACGATGTATCTTGGTTGTAACGAGACGACGCTTTTAACGCTGGCGCTCCAGCTTGTAAATCACCGATTTTCATATCTTTAGAAACAGTAAAACCGATCCCAAATAACACAATAGTTACCAGTACAATAATAATAGAGTTTCTTTTCTGGCAGCACTGAGACAACCAAACCCAAAATACAGATGCACGTTTCTCTTTTTCTTCAAACGTTTCAGCGCTATGTCTAGTGTGTTTCAAATAACTCATTAAAACAGGCAGAAGCACCAAATTCGTTAATATGATAACGGCTACACCAATACTTGCTGTAATAGCCAGCTCACGAATAATGCCAATATCAATAACCAATAACGTCATGAAGCCCACAGTGTCAGAAAGTAACGCAATACCTCCCGGAACAAGTAGACTTGAAAAGGCTGCGCTTGCTGCTTGAAATGCACTATCGCCAGTTCCCATTCTTTTGTCCACAGCGTTTATCATTTGCACACCATGGCTCACACCTATGGCAAAAACTAAAAATGGAACCAAAATAGACATGGGATCTAGGCCAAACCCAAGCAAGGTAAGTAACCCCATTTGCCATACAACGGCAATGACAGAACAAAGCAAAGGAAGTAAGGTCAATATTACTGAACGGCAAAAGAAATACACCATAATTGCCGTAATGGCGATGGCAATAGCAAAGAAAAGTACAACATCCTTGGCACCTTCAGCGACGTCACCGATCATTTTGGCAAACCCAATAATGTGAATGCTAATTCCATTCGACTCAAACTGGGTTCTCAATTTTTGCTCTAAGTCATCAGCTAGAGCCAGTGTATTAAGTGGTTCGCCAGATGCAGGATCAATATCAAGAAGTTGTGCAGTCACCATAGAGCATGAAAAGTCATTACTTACTTGTCTGCCGACTACGTTGGCCTTTTCGACATTTTCAGCAACTAAAGCTAAAGCCTCAGGCCGTGAGGAATCGAAATCTGATGGAATAACGGGCCCACCAGAAAATCCACCTTCTACTATTTCAGTAAAACGAGTAGAGGGTGAAAACAGTGAAACAACCAATGAACGGTTGACGCCATTTACAAAGAATAATTGGTCATGAACTTCTTTTAATGTATCAAAAAAGTTTTGATTGTAAATATCTCCGGATTCATCGCATACAGAGACTAATATATTATTGGCACCACCGAAATTCTCGCGATGCTTAATATAAGTTTTCATATAACTATGATTAAGAGGAATATTTTTCTCAAATCCCGCATCTAATTTCAACTGCGAAGATTGGTAACCTAAAAAGACGGTAACTAGAGCAAAGAAAATAACCACCAAAAGGCGGTTAGAGAAAATGGCTTTATCAGCAGCTTGCATAATTTTTGACATAGTGACAATTTACCGAAGAGTAAGAGGACGAATACCGCCAGCAGTCGCCGCGATAACCGTGTTTGCATGGTAGACCGCGTTTAAAATTGCGTTCTTATCTTTTGTTTGAGAAAGTTTAACTGCTTTTGATTGGTCGCAACTTTCTGTATTTGAATTCAATGCTTCGTTAATTGGAAGCGACATGTTTAGCAAAGTACCATTATTCCCCATAGCTAAAATGTCGCCATTGGGTAGATGAAGTAGTGAATTGAGCGTGGCAGTTGAACACGTTTGAATGCGGTCCCATTGAAGACCCTCTTCCGAATAATACGCACTTCCTCTCAAACCGACTGCTAACATTCCATTTGAGTCACTGCTTACGCCTTTGACATCAAAAAACGAGCCATAATAGTTAGTTTCAAATCGCTTCCAGTTCTTTCCTCCATCATCGCTCTGTGCTAATAACCCTGATTCTCCAGCCATTAAAAGCTTCCCATTGTGCTCAGATATTCTATTTAAATGAGGAAGTATAGAGTCTAGTTCTTGAATATAATATTCTTCACTTTCTTTACGGACATCTTCTAAATACTCTTGATCTAATGGATCGAGTAATTCAGCATGCCTTTCTATCACCCATGTTTCACCACCGTTGATCGTACGTAGGTACAAACCGTATGCACCAATTGCAAAACCCTGGTTTTCATCTACGAAAATGATATCCAATACTGGCTTTTCTAAATTTGGATCGAAATATTGTATATTCCACGAATTTCCAGCATCAGCAGAATGTAAAATAACTGAATCATGACCTGCGGCCCAAATGTGTTGATTTACAATCGCAACTGAAGTCAGCGTGGATTGAGTAGGTACCTGAACTTGTTGGAAATCCCCCTCGCCCTTTGCAATCAGCACGTGACCACGTTCACCTACAACAACAGAAAAGTCATCCGTGGTTGCAATATCTAATGCAACGGAATCTTTTGCCAAGGGTGCAATAAATGCCGTTTCTTCACTGTATGAAAAGCTGGAAACGAAAAATAGAACAACAAAAAGATGAGAAAATCGTGTCAATTTTAAACCTTAGTATCAATAAACGGTTAAGAAAAAAAACGGCTGGTAAAGCCAGCCGTTCATTATACT
>CAYUZL010000370.1:0-4389 GCA_964449725.1 uncultured Alteromonas sp.
CTACAACGTGCTGGATCATCGGCTTGCCGTGAATATCAACCAATACCTTTCCAGGAAAACGAGTAGAGCCAAAACGCGCAGGTATTACAACGGTAAAAGGGCTTTGCTTACTCACTCGATGGCCTTCAATTCTTCACTGGACAAACTGGTCGCCTCTGATTCTAACAACACGGGAATGCCGTCTCTAATTGGATAACTTAACCGCTCAGCGCGAGAAATTAGCGCGTCTTTGTTTGCGGAAAGAACCAGCTTACCTTTACATACTGGGCAAGCTAAAATGTCGAGTAATTTAGGGTCAAACGCCATAACAATCTCTGAGTTTAATAGCTAAGTTCTCTTTTAATGCACTGGGTAGCTTAGCGTCTACTTCCAGATACCAACAATTCGAATGCGCAAAAGATTTGCATTTCACTGCGTCTTTTTCTGTCATTACCGTCACTCCCGAAGGAATATCGGATTTAGTGTATATATGATGATCGATAAATTCATGGGTTTCAATGCCGTTCAAGCCTATGCTTGATAAGGTATCAAAAAACCGCTGTGGCGCACCTATTCCCGCCATTGCTTGCAGTTTTTCGTGTTTAACGCCAGACACAAACTCTTCAATTGAACGCGTGATATTGGTATCGACAATATTCACAAATCGCGTTGTCGCAAGCGACATTGAATAAGCATTTTCAACATAAGGCTTGTCACCATTATGAATTACAGCATCAACGTGTTTTAAGCGTCCTGACAATTCTCGTAAAGGCCCCATAGGAAGAAGCCACCCATTGCCAACACCGCGGTTGTCCATCACCACCCATTCAATATCACGCTTTAACCCATAGTGCTGGAGGCCATCGTCACACACGATCACATTACAACCAACATCGGCTAACGCCTTTGCTCCTCTTGCTCGTTTAGGATCAATGATGACTGGGCATAAATTCCGTAATGACATTAATTTTGGCTCATCACCGACCAAAGAAGCAGTGTCTTGTTCCTTTACATTATGTGGGAAGTCTTCACACGTACCACCATATCCACGGCTTAAAATGCCCGGTTTGTAACCCAGCTCAATCAACCACTCAATAGTTTTAAGCACCAAGGGGGTTTTGCCATTTCCGCCCACAGAAATGTTACCCACAACAACAACGGGTACGCCAGGGTGAGATACTTTTTTTACCCCTGAGCTAAACATCAGTTTTCTAAAAGAAGACAGCAGAAAAAACAATAGGCTGAATGGCAATAGCAACCAGCGCAGCGGGTGCTTGTTAAACCAACATTGGTATATAAAACCGTGCACTATTCACCAAACTGCAAAGCATGAAGCTGGGCATACACGCCTTTCTTCGCCAATAATGTGCTGTGAGAGCCCTGTTCTACAATTTGGCCTTGGTCAATAACCAAGATGACATCGGCAGACTCTATGGTTGATAATCTGTGAGCCACTACAATACTCGTACTGCGCTTTTGTAGTTCTTCTAGTGCTTCTTGAATAAACCGTTCAGACTCAGTGTCTAATGCAGAGGTGGCTTCATCTAATATCAAAATAGGTGCATCAAGCAATAGCGCTCGTGCAATGGCAATACGTTGCCGCTGACCACCTGATAATGCAGAACCGTTTTCACCTACCAGTGTGTCGAGCCCATCTGGGTAGGCATTGGCAAATTCAGTTACATGGGCACGGCGTGCTGCTTCTTCAATCTGTTTTCGGGTAACCTTATCTTTGGCGCCGTAGGCAATATTATTCGCAATGGAGTCGTTAAAAAGAATAACTTGTTGAGACACCAAGGCAAATTGGCTTCGTAAATTACGCAGTGTATATGCATTGATATTCACGCCATCAATACTTATTTCACCTTGCTGAGGGACGTAAAATCGAGTTAATAAAGACGAGATAGTCGACTTACCACTGCCCGACTTACCCACAAGGGCAATAGTTTGTCCGGCGTTCACGTTGAAGGACACATTATCTAACGCAAGATCCACACTATCAGGATAAGAAAATCCCACTTGATTAAAACACACTTCGCCTTTTGTTCTTGTGGTTTCAGTCGTGCCCGTATCCACTTCCGATTCTTGATCGAGTATATCGAAAAGACTACCGCATGCTGCTAGGCCTTTTTGTATTTCACTGTTTACCGTCGTTAGCTGCTTTAATGGCTTAAGTAACATCACCATACAAATAACTACATTGATAAAAATACCCGCGGTGAGCTGCTCTGCCATGCTCGGGGTACTAGCAATAAACAATACCGACGCCAGCGCAATAGAAGCAATAATTTGAATAGACGACACACTTAAAATCTGTGCAACGCTGAGTTTCATGGTTTGCTGACGGTTGTGGTTATTCTTATTTTTAAACCGCTGCTTTTCGTATTCTTGACCACCAAACATCAATACTTCTTTGTGGCCTTTTACGGTTTGTTCCACTGATGACGTCAAGTTACCCATCGCTTTTTGTATGGTTTTACTCACGCTGCGAAAGCGTTTTCCCACTACCGACACAATAACCCCAACAACAGGGCCTATTAACAAGAAAATTGCAGATAATTGCCAAGAATAATAAAACATAGCAACAAGTAAGCCGATAACCAATGCACCATCTCTGACCACAATGAGAATGGCTCGCCCTGCAGCATTAGCCACTTGTTCAGTGTCATAGGTTACTTTGCTGATTAAACTGCCCACAGGGTGTCTGTCGTGAAATGAAACCGGTAAATGAATGTATTTTTCAAACAATTGCTGGCGCATTTGCATAACAACTTGAGAGCCCACCCACTTTAATGTGTAGGTTCCCATAAAATTAAAAACGCCTCGTAAAATAAATAAAGGCACAATCGCATACGCAGCTAAACGCAGATAACCATAGTCTTCGTTTGCCAGCGAATCGTCGATAATAGGTTTTAATTGTGCAATAACAAAAGTGTCTAAAGCGGAATAGCCCACCATTCCAATAATGGCAAAGACGAAAAGTAATTTGTACGGTTTTAGGTACCCAACAAATCGACGTGTGTGATTTTCTTTCGCGTTAGTGTTTTTCGTTTGCATAAATACAATTACTTATCCAGATGCCTATAGTGTACCTAATGAAAGCCATTATCGCGACTTATACCAGCGCTGATTCATATCACCAAACCAAGTTTCTACATCAATCGTTTTATTATCATCGGTTGAGTCAGACATAGAAAACTGAATAAAACCGTCTTCTGCTGTGGTGTACATAACGCTATCGATGTTGCTATAACGGCGAACAACCTTTTCATGAGGAAAGCCCCAGCGATTTAGGTAACCGTTTGTAAATACAACATATTGGGGCGATACGGCGTTAACCCAAGGGGCAGTAGATGAGGTTTTACTGCCGTGGTGAGGTGCAATAAGGATATCTGCGTGTAAATTCACATTACTGCTGAGCAATTGAGTTTCTGCTGCTTTTTCAATATCACCAGGAATTAACACGCTAATATTTCCATCAGTAATATGCATGACACAAGACAAGTTATTTTCAGAAAAAACGTTATTTTTTACATCATTTTCATTTGGCCAAAGTACCTTCACATCCAGTTTCCCTACTTTCCAGTGTGCACCTCTTACGCACCCGTCATAAGGAGAGCGCCAACGTTCAATAATGTGATTGTCGACTAAAAAAGGTTTTCCGCCAGCATGATCATTGTCTAGGTGGGTTAATACACCAAGGGTATTTTTTGTAAGTTTATGTGAAGTTAAAAAAGGCGAAATAATAGTTTCTGCCGCGCTGTTTCTATTTCGATAAGAAGGCCCAGTATCCACTAACATAGCTTGCTGACCTGATTGAATGAGAACCGAGCTACCTTGCCCCACATCAAACACCTTAACTTGCCATTTAGTAGGCGAAGATAAAAAACAGAGGTTAATTGTAATGCTTAAACACACGAATATCAGACCGTGAATGCGATATCGAATGCCCGGTATCATTAATACAACCAACAGAAACAATATTGCTAACCATACCCAGCTAAACGTCACGATTGAATTTGATAACGTTGGCAATGAATCTAAAAACATCATAAATTGATGCAACATAGCACCCAGTATATCCGCTAACGTGTTTCCCAGTGAAGGGAATGACATCAGCATTAATAACGTAATACACCCGAGTGGAACAACGACAAATGAAACAAAAGGAATTGCGAATAGGTTAATTAAAAAACCAGACCAATGCAGTGATTGAAAAACACTCCCCGTCGCCAACATCATAAAGACACTGAGAAAAAACTGAAGCCGAACTAAGCTCAGACACTTTTGCCAAAACGTATGCGCAGCGCTTTGTAATCGCCAAACAAGTAACAATAATACGGATACAGCAAAAAAGCTCAAATACAGGCTAATTCCCAAAGAAGATAAGGGGAAAACGAACAGACACAC
>CAYUZL010000371.1:0-5177 GCA_964449725.1 uncultured Alteromonas sp.
TAAAGTAATTATTTCAATGTGATATTGTTTGTTACAGCTTCCCCTACCATATCCCCCCTTATTTGCGAGAGTTACCCTAATCTGAATGATTACTGACTAACGGCGGCGGTAGAATGAAATCTTTGGTTTGTATTTTGTTTATTGGCTTTTTCCTTTCTCTTTCGCATTATACCGTTGCAAGTGAAGCTAGCTTGATGACGTTTGAATTTGAAGGCGAAGTTTTAGAAGGTGTGTTCAATACACCAGATAACCAAAGTCCCAAGGGCATTATTTTATTAGTCCATGGCTACGGGAAAACCAATGCGGTTGCCGATAATTGGTATTATTCGGTGCGCGACGCCATGTTGAAAGCGGGCTATGGGACCTTTATCTGGGACAAAATGGGGTGTGGCAATAGCACGGGGCATTTTGATATAAATCAATCTGTAAGTAATAGCGCAGACGAAGCTATTGCCGCTATCAAGATGTTACAAGCGAATAATATTCAGGGAGCGAATGACATTGGGCTTTGGGGGATAAGTCGGGCAGGTTGGATCAACCCTATTATTATCAACCGTCGCTCTGAAGATATTCGGTTTTGGATATCGGTAAGTGGCGTTGATGGTTTAGAGAACTTTGGGTATTTATTAAAACAACACCTGATTATTTCGGGTAAAGACAAGCGCTATGCTGAACTTATTGAGAAAGAGTGGTTAGCAGGGCTGCGAATTGCTCATCAAGGTGGCAGTTACAGCGCGTACAAAAAAGCCACACAACATTTATCAAAAGATGCATTTTGGAATAGCTGGACCAATGGCGGAGTGTCAGCACTTGCTTATTTAAATTTTAAGAAAGACTACATGAATGTAACCTTAGATGAGAATACCGGGTTGCAAGTCTACGTAGATGATTTTAATACTAAGCTAAATGCAATTCAGGTACCTGTGCTAGCACTATTTGGCGATAAAGACATGAATGTGGATTGGCGAAAAACAAAAGCGCTGTATGAGGCAGAGCTTCAACATGAGAACTTGACCACAGTGGTATTTCCAAATTGTAACCACAATTTATTAGAAGCTAACACAGGTGCTATAGACGAATTTAACAACGCCAATTTTTCTCCTAATTTGTGTGAAGGTTATACCGATGCCATTCAACAATGGCTTAATAGCCTTACCTCTTCTAAGCCTTGATTCTTATGTAATATATATCTGCTAAATAGTCAGTATATAGCTAATTTTATATCACACATTTCCTATGTAGGTAATAATGCGCCACCCGATTTTTTGTTTGCTTTAACGCATCATTTGTACCTGTCTGGATAAATAATGACCTCAGAAAAATTTAATCTATTTGCTTTCTCTGGAAAGATGAAAATACTTCATCTTAGTTGGATGGCGTTCTTTATTACCTTTGTTGTTTGGTTTAATTTAGCGCCCTTACTTCAGTATTTAAAAGCTGATTTGGGGTTAACTACACCACAAATTAAAACCTTGTTAATATTGAACGTCGCACTGACGATCCCGGCCCGTGTGATTATAGGCATGCTGACCGACAAATACGGTCCACGCATCGTCTATTCGGCGTTGCTGGCTGTGTGTTCGATACCTTGCTTTATGTTTGCTATGGCAAACAGTTTTGAGCAAATCGCTATTGCGCGTTTTGCGTTAGGTTTGATTGGCGCAGGGTTTGTTATTGGTATTCGTTTAGTGTCTGAGTGGTTTCCTGCGAATGAGTTGGGCACAGCCGAAGGTATTTATGGCGGTTGGGGCAACTTTGGTTCTGCATTTGCTGCCTTTACGTTACCTACAGTTGCACTGTGGTTGGGCGGTGAAGAAAATGGTTGGCGTTATGCGGTAGCGGTAACCGGTGTAATGAGCTTGGTCTTTTCAGTTATTTTTTATATGAACGTAACCGACACGCCCAAAGGCTCTACGTATTTTCGCCCTAAAAATCTAGGTGCAATGGAAGTGACCAGCAAAGGTGATTTCTTTTTATTGCTAATCATGAAAATACCTATGTACGCTGCGCTTGCACTACTTGCATGGAAGTTGTCACCCACAGGTATTGGTATGCTAAGTGGGACTGCGGTCAATGCGTCATACGCTGTTTTGGCTGCCGTGTACGTGTTTGAAATATTCAAGGTATGGCAAGTGAATAACACTATATTCAAAGAGCCTGTACCTGAAATTCATCAGTATAAATTTAAGCAAGTCGCCGTGTTGAATATTCTTTATTTTGCTACTTTTGGGTCTGAGCTTGCTGTCGTTTCTATGTTACCGCTGTTCTTTGCCGAAACCTTCGAGCTCACACCTGTTGTCGCGGGTATGGTTGCGTCAGCGTATGCCTTTATGAATTTGATGTCTCGCCCAGCTGGAGGCTTAATTTCTGATAAATTCGGGCGTAAATCGACGTTACTTATTTTAACTGCGGGTCTAGCGGGTGGTTATTTCTTAATGTCATTGGTTGATTCTCAGTGGGCCGTTTGGCTTGCTGTAGTGGCTGCAATGTTATGTTCTTTCTTCGTGCAGTCGGGCGAGGGTGCAGTTTTCGCAGCAGTACCTTTAATTAAGCGCCGTTTAACCGGCCAAATCGCCGGCATGACAGGAGCATATGGTAATGTAGGTGCGGTAGTGTACTTAACTGTTTTAACCTTAGTTGATTACAGTACCTTTTTCCTAGTGATCGCTGCGACAGCTGTACTTGGGTTTATTACCTTGTTGTTCATGGAAGAGCCGAAAGGGCAAATTGCTGAAGTACGTGAAGATGGTTCAGTAGAGATGATCGACGTTACCTGATCACAACGTATTTTTATGTTACAAAGCACTGTACCCGCAGTGCTTTTTTTTCGTCTATAAAATAATGAAGTCACCTGAATTAATGGAACGCTATGAATAAAACAAGTGATAAGTCCAACACGCAAAGCAAATTAAGCGTGCGTTATGGTGGTTATAGTACCGCTGGGATAAAAGATGAAAACCAAGATGCATTTGCAGCCTATCAAGGTAGTGGACAAACACGAGAAACCAAAGGTGCAGTTGCGTGCATGGCCGATGGGGTGAGTTGCAGTGAATACGCGCAACAAGCAAGCCAGATGTTGGTAGCGCAGTTTATTGATGATTATTTATCGGCGCCAGATACGTGGCGTGTCAAAACGGCGGCATCAAAAATTCTGTCATCGTTGAATACTTGGCTGTATCAACACGGTGACCAAAGTAGTCGCGTGCGCACCAATGCTTTTGTAACTACTTTTGCGGGCTTGATTATAAAGTCGAATACCGTACACTTTTTTCATGTGGGCGATAGTCGTATTTACCGCTATAGAAAAGGCGCTGAACGGTTAGAGCTGATGACGAAAGATCACAGCCAGCGCCGTGGTGCTGAATCCTTATTGACGCGGGCAATGGGGATGGACAGCCACCTTCAAGTTGATTACAAGCAAGACGAGATAGAAATCGATGATGTTTTTGTTATTACCACTGACGGCGTACACGAATTTGTTAGTCCGGCAGAAATACGCCAAGCATTGGACAGTTCTGAAGACTTAGAAAGTACTGCGAAACTGATTGTTGACCATGCACTCGAGTGCGGAAGTGATGATAACGCCAGTTGTTTGATGATGAAGGTAGACAGTGTACCTAATGCTTCTTTGGAAGAAGTCCATCGGCAGCTCACAAAACTTGCGATACCACCGGTTATGGATGTTGGTATGCAAATCGACGGTTATGTAGTTAAGCGAATTATTCACAGTGGTACGCGGAGCCACTTATATTTGGTACAGCATCCTGATCATGAGCGGGAATATGTATTAAAGGCGCCATCACAGAATTTTGATGACGATATGCAGTATTTAGACGGATTTGTTCGCGAGCAATGG
The DNA here is from genome assembly GCA_964449725.1 of uncultured Alteromonas sp. Lineage (GTDB taxonomy): Bacteria > Pseudomonadota > Gammaproteobacteria > Enterobacterales > Alteromonadaceae > Alteromonas_F. The sequence goes on from CAYUZL010000371.1 coordinate 3,857, forward strand.
ATTGGCTCTAGAATTAACTCTGACAGCATAATGAAAACCTACCCTACACCGCAAAATAGCCAGTTTTTATATTTGTTGATGGAATACATTGAAGGAAAAACATTACGCCAGTGGATGCATGACAATGGCAAGGTGCCGTTAGATGTAATGCGTAAGGTGTTAGAGGGAATAGTAACGGCAATGCGGGTTTTACAACGTATGGACATGATCCATCGGGATATCAAGCCCGAAAATATTATGGTGTGTAATGACGGCCGCGTAAAAATCATCGATTTTGGCACTGTGAAAGTCAATGGTTTGAGTGAAATAAAGTCGGTGATTAATGAGGAGATTCCGGTTGGTTCCGTTGATTACATCGCTCCTGAATATGTTTTGTATAACGATGGAGATATCAAATCTGATTTGTTTTCCTTGGGTGTGATTGTGTATGAGATGTTGTCTGGAAAATTACCCTTCAATATGAGCCACATACACCGACGTATGCCTCAACACACCAAAGAATGGACCTATACGCCTATTAGAGAACATGATAGGCATATTCCTGAATGGATTGACGCCGCAATTAAAAAAGCGACTCACCCGGCTATTACGCAGCGTTATGATGCACTTTCTGAATTCGTGGCGGATTTATCTAAACCCAATTCAGAGTTAGTTAAACGCTATCACAAAGCGCCATTGTTAGAGACCAACCCCATTGTGGTGTGGCAGACAATATCTATTGTTTTGTTAGTGGTTGTTATTTTGCAGTGGGTGTTTTGAAGTAACAAGAAATAAAAAATGCGCCTATTGTAAATTGAACAATAGGCGCAAGAACAAAGACTTATTCTGAAGTATTGTTTTTCATTACCGCAGTTGATGCACCTTTTGTGAAAACTTCTTCCACTGTGGGTAAACCCGTCGCTTTAAACACGTTATTTTCAATCAAAGTTTGAGGCTCTCCCACTGTGTGTTCTATCACCACAGGGCGAGCATCTTCAAATTGATTGTTTGCCATATTTGTTACTTGCACACCGTGCAGGTATATACTGGATTTTTCTTTGTTTCTCTTGCCTTTACCTACGTTTTTAACCTTGTTGTTAGCAAAAGTATAGTGAGGCCCAAAGGTGCTTTCGTCAGTACCACCACGGTATACCTTGGCGATTGCGCCTTGAATGTTCTCGAAGCTAGAATTTTCAATAGTGACGTATTCTGCATTGTAAATACCCAAGTCATCTTGTTCTTTGTTTAAACGCAGAACATCCCCTGTGATGTCTTTAAATACCGTATTTTTAATTACGATGGCATTGGCGAGACTGCGGTATCCTGAATCAAATACATGAGC
>CAYUZL010000372.1:0-5940 GCA_964449725.1 uncultured Alteromonas sp.
GCCTTGGCGGTGGAGGTGTATTCTGTGATTTTATCTTTTTACTGATAGAGTCTGGAATTGACAAAGGGGCGTGAGCATCTTCAGGACGAATTCCGAGTGCTTTTAATTTGAATACACGCCAGCTCACTTTTTTGGAGCCGAAACCTAAAAATAATCTTTTTAGTTCAAGGTTACTATCAAGCTCCTCTTGCATGGCAGAATAAAAATATACACGTTCGCCTTGGATATGGTTAAACGCGTAAACTGTCGTTTCCCCGTGGTATTCGCCTCTGCATAAGGTGGCTAGTCTTGTGGGGCCAAGTAAATAGGCTAGCATGACTCTATCTTGCTCGTCACTCCAGTAATCGAGAATGTCTTTGTTGGCGTTATTAAGCATGGCGAATCTTGGAATAAGCTTATTTTCAATACTATCCACAAAAACAGGTAGAGAAGGGTATAAAGGCGAAAAATACTGTTCACATGATTTGTTTATGATGGCGTCAATTGTATTATTCATATTGACTTTATAGCGCCGCTTATTTCCGTGAATAAATCGCTCTAAAAATTCGTCGAATAGCGGGTTAGGGGTGTCTTCGCAGCGTTCTAAACGTATTATTTTTTCACGGTTTCCTCTAATGGAGTCTATTATTTTGTAAGCGACAGAGTCACGGCGAGTAATCGCAAATTCTGCTTCTAGGCCTCGAAAATACACTGCAACTTTTTCACCGGCATTGAAAGGGGTATCAGACATAGTTTTTAACTTTATACCGGATACTGAAATGTCAATGCTGGTAGCCATGATACTTTTGTTTTGCTCGGTAAACACTTCCAGAGATACAGCAAAGTTCATACGCTCAAAATTGCGCTGAGCGTAGTTCAGTAAATTGACGACAGGGGCTTTATAAGTATTTTCTGGAGTGTCTTTATCGTCATCACTTAAATAGTCGATACTGCGTTTGTCGACTTCTTCTAGCGCTCGTTTTTTTGCATCGTTAACAACGGCTTCATATACCCCAAAGCTGTATTGGCCAAAAATACGGAGTTGCTGCTCGAATAAATCCGTTGCAGCCTCATCTAAATAATGCCCAATATTGGAATGAATGTAATGATTACATTGAGTGTCTAATTGACCGCGAAGATCGATAGAGCGGATACAGGGTTTAGCTAACCGCTTTACTTCCATTTTTATTAGAAAACGTTTTTCTTTTGGGATATGACCTGCAACTTGGGTAAGCACGTAATTAAATTCGGGCTCTTTTACCATTGGTTTCAATTGTTCAATAATTGAAGTGTATTGTTGCAACTCTTGCGACATCTATAACCCTTGTTTCACCTATTCGTACGCTTTGTCATTTATCGGCTAATACTATTTAAGCTTAAGAGCTTATAACTGACGAAGGCAATCTTTTTTGATTATATACACAAAAATAAGCTTATTTTACGATTTTATTTAAGCCAGAGTGTATTTCCAATAGTATTCACTAGTAGAATGGTGAAATATAGATTTTAGATATTTACTCGATTATGGCAAAACGAAAAACAGCCTATGTATGCACAGACTGTGGTGCTGAATTTCCTCGTTGGCAAGGCCAATGTACAGAATGTAAGGCTTGGAATACGCTTTCTGAAGTGGTTTTGTCGTCGGTTCAACCTACTTCTCGCTCTGATTTTTCGGGATATGCAGGGCAAACCTCCGCGCAAATCCAAACGCTGGATACTATAGATACACAAGCCTTACCTCGGCTCGAGTCCACGTTTAAAGAACTTGATCGAGTTCTTGTTGGCGGAATTGTGCCGGGCTCAGCAATTTTGATTGGGGGCTCGCCAGGGGCTGGTAAAAGTACGTTGTTACTACAAGTCATGTGCGCCATGGCGCAACATAAACAAGCGCTGTATGTGACTGGAGAAGAGTCGTTACAACAGGTGGCAATGAGGGCACAGCGACTAAATTTGCCAAAAGATAAGCTCAATATGCTTTCAGAGACCAACGTGGAGACAATCTGTCATTTAGCGTCTCAGCAAAAACCTGAAATTATGGTGATTGACTCGATTCAAGTTATGCATGTTAGTGATATTCAATCGGCTCCCGGAAGTGTTGCTCAAGTAAGGGAAAGCGCTGCGTACTTAACGCGGTTCGCTAAACAACATCATATCGCAATGTTTGTTGTTGGGCATGTAACAAAAGACGGTAGTTTAGCTGGGCCAAAAGTATTAGAGCATTGTATTGATTGTTCGATGATGCTTGAGGGCGAAAGTGATGGGCGTTTCCGTACTTTACGAAGCCACAAAAACAGATTCGGTGCAGTGAATGAACTGGGTGTATTTGGCATGACTGAAAAAGGATTAAAAGAAGTAGGTAATCCATCAGCGATATTTCTAAGTAAAAACCAAGTTCAGTCTCCGGGTAGTATTGTTATGGTGGTATGGGAAGGAACGCGGCCACTTTTAGTGGAAATACAAGCGTTAGTGGATTATTCCCAACTTGCAAACCCTAAGCGGGTGACGGTAGGTTTAGAGCAAAACCGTTTGGCCATGTTGCTAGCTGTAATGCATAAACATGGTAATTTACAAATGAGCGATCAAGATGTCTTCGTGAATGTAGTGGGCGGTGTAAAGGTAACAGAAACCAGCGCAGACTTAGCCGTGTTACTTGCTATGATGTCTAGTTTTAGGAATAACCCACTACCCGATGATCTGATTGTGTTTGGTGAGGTGGGGTTAGCCGGCGAAATTCGGCCCGTACCTAATGGTAGTGAGCGTTTACAAGAAGCGGCGAAGCACGGGTTTAAACGCGCGATTGTGCCTCTAGCAAATAAGCCTAAAAAACCGCTAACAGGGTTAGAGGTTGTTGGTGTAGCGACTTTACTTGACGCACTAGAGGCAATTTAATCCTCGTCAAACAAGTTGTTAGAATAAGGCGCTGGAATACGATACTGAGATAAAATCTTGTCTTGTGACTCTGTTGCTTGTTCATGGTTTATGACAATTTGGTATCCAAGGGAATTTCTAAACACCAAATCGCCGTCGGCGGTGTTTTTAAGTTTTTTTGCAAATTGCGTAAAGTTACTAATGGGCTCGCCATTAACGGAATCGACTATCCAGTTTCTTAAGTCGTGGTAACCTAAGTTTACATCTGCGGCAAGCACTCTAAGTGCAACAACGTAGTGCTCTTTGTCTGGTGTGCGCCATTCATTTCGAGCACTTAAAAAGTTAATTGGGGCAGATTTATACCATTCACTTCCCCAACGCTTGATTAAGTTCATGTTGAGAGGAACAAATACGATCCCACCATAAACATAGTATTGGGGGAGCGAGTCGAAGTTCTCAGCCAACACCATGTTGTAATTACCTTTGGCTTTTTCAGCGATCAGTTTTGTTTTTTTAACTTTCCCGTTTCTTGAATACGTAAGGCTGATTTTTTCATTTACGTTGTGCAAGTCAATTGCATATTTGAAGTCGGTCAATACATTTTGACCTATTTTAATGCTGCCATCTTCGGCGATATCAAAATTATCGATACTCAAAATCACATCGTTTTCTTTTAATACTCCTGCTGCGGGTGAGTCTGGGAATACTTTAATCACTACAACACCATTTTCGTCTTTACTTAAGCCGAATGCGGCTTTAGCTGATGGGCTTTCTAAGTTCTGCGTACGAAAACCTAGATCGGGAAATCCGTCATTCACTCCATCTTTTGCATCCACTAATACGTGTTTAATCACACTAGGTGGAACGAAATAGCCTAAATTCTCTGCACGGCCATTACCGTTGGTTTGCATCACTATACCGACAATTTTTTTATCAACGATAACCGGGCCGCCACTGTTTCCAGGGTTAATTGCGGCATCTATTTGGCCGGCTAACAGAAAAGCACCTGCGTGAGCATATCTTTGATGTTCGGTTCTAGACAATATACCTTTAGTGATACTGAGTGATTTGCCTCCAATTGGGTAGCCATAGACTGATACTTCTTGCAGCGGCTCAGGTAGATCGCCTATAGGAAGGGCTTCTAAATCATCAAAAAAACCGGCTTCTTCGACGGTTATCATCGCTAAATCGGCTTCGTGAGATATAAATACGACTCGAGCTTGATAACGGCGAGGATCATTGTGTTTTTGTGCTTGAACATAACTTGCATTTGCCACTACATGGGCGTTCGTCATTATTAGATTATTTTCAATGACAGCCCCTGTGCCTGTACTTTGGCGAGGCGTAAGCAGTGACCATGGAGTAAAGTAGTCAGGGGTTGCTTGGGTAGTATATATTTTAATAACCGAATCTTGAATTTCAGTTATTTCCTCGTTGCTGGCGTGGGCGTTACCTATTGTAACCAGCCACAAGCTGCTAAGAAGAAATAACAAGACTAACCGATGACTAATTGAGGTGTAATTACTAATTTTGAAATGATTCGTTTTATTCATTGGCGTCTTTTAATTCTCTGCTTAATGCATTTATAACATGTATCCTTTCATCAGTATCCGGATGAGAAGATAAATAGTGGTTTAAGTTAGACCAACGACTTTCCTCAGATCGTTCAACAATAACGTGGAATAGTTCTGTAGCTCCCTCTGTATGCCCGTAAAAGCATGATACTGTTTTTAATGCTGCGGTGTCGGCTAGTCTCTCTCTGCCCTTTGAGTAGTGCGACTGGCCTGCATGAGAAGCAGGAGTGAGCAGTTGGGTAAGCGATGAACTACTTCCCGTTAGCATTGCCGATAAACCACTGAGTACTATACCTCTACCTAGGCCTCTTAGGTGATCTTTATGTTGGAAATGGGCAAGTTCGTGAGCGAGTACAAATGACAACCCTATGTCGCTTTTAACGGCATCGAGAAGGCCTTGATTTACAACCATATGTTTACCAGGCAAGGCCATAGCGTTAATACTAGAATCATCTACAACGGAAACATGTATGGCGTTTTGTATACCGGCACAGCTTAGTAGCTCGTTCACTTTGGACTGTAATTCTTGATTGATTTTATTTCCGCTAATTAGCGGAGTGAAGGTAGCGTTTGTCTCAAAATCTGTTGGTAGTCTGTCAACAACTGAGTCAACCGCTAAGCCCAATAAGAAAAATACCAACAGAAAGCAGCCACTGACACCTAAAAACAAAGCAAAGAACTCTTTTAAAGGGTGGGTTGAGCTTACATTGACATTTTTTTGAAAGCGCTTGGTTGCGTACTTCAGAGTGATGTTCCTTCAGTATTCGCACCTTGGTAATAAATAGCAGTGCCATAAGCTAGCACTTCAACCGAGCCTATTTGGTTTCTACCCCCTTTTGATATAGAAGAGGTTTCTAGTCTTAAGTTGATGATTTCACTTGCTCCCAAACAAGACGTTTTTAAGCGGATAATAGCTTCTCTTCGCGCCCTGTCGACTAGCGTTTCGTAGGCGTTAATTTCGCCTCCTACTAAAGCGCGAAGTGTTGCTAACATACGCTTGAAATAATCAACAGAAATTACTACGTTCCCGGTGACTAATTCAGTATGAGAAACCGTTTTTGAGGTGTTTAAAGGCGTACGTAAATTCGTTGCAGGAAGGGCGAGTAACTCACTTTCTTTCGCTTCTATATAGCGATAATGTTTGGCCTCTGCATGTTTGCCAAAAACATAGCCAAGGAGTAATAAAGAAACAATAATAGCAATTTGCAGCATGCTTTTTACTCCACAGTGACGGCTGTACCATAAATGTATATTTCTGATGCCCCTGCAGACACACTGGATGTAGAAAAGCGAACATTAACAATGGCGTTGGCACCGAGTTCTATTGCTTGAGCCTTCATTCTTTCCATGGCTTGTTCTCTCGATTCACTGAGTAATTCGGTATAACCTACCAATTCACCACCCACTAAATTTTTAAGACCTGCCATAAAATCTCTGCCTGCGTGCTTTGCTCTTACGGTACTGCCAGAAACAACACCGTGGCATATAGATATCGTTTTATTTGGAATCGTTTCTGTAT
>CAYUZL010000373.1:0-8143 GCA_964449725.1 uncultured Alteromonas sp.
CACTTTTCTTGCCATGTTTTAAGTGAAATTGAAATGGCTTCGCAATGGGACCAATCTTCATTAGCCCACGCAGAAGCATCGGCTTTAGAGCACCAAACCGGCACACCATCTTCGTCTTCAGTGGTTAACATGACACAGCCATGCTCGTCTTTTAAAATCCACAATTCATTCGCATTTTTTATTTCATCAATTATTGCTTGCGTGTCTTTATCTAACATATTTTTCTCTATAAAAGGGCTGACTATGATTAACTTGCGGTTTTTGACGAATGAGCCACAGCGTGATTTAGCTGAGCTAACTCGCCTTGAGTGAGATGTCGCCACTGACCTAGCTTTAGGCCTTGCAGTGTTAAGTGCATAATGCGCTTTCGAACAAGTGTGGTAACTTCATAATCCAAAAACTCACACATTCTTCTAATTTGTCGGTTTAAACCTTGGGTCAGTGTAATATCAAAACAGCGTTGGCTGATTTGTTTCACTTCACAAGGCTTGGTTACTGTGCCTAGAATTGGAATACCCGAAGACATTTTCTTAACAAACCTGTCGGAAATAGGTCTATCAACAGTAACTCGATAGACTTTTTCATGGGCATTTTCTGCACGAAGAATTTTATTTACAATATCACCGTCACTGGTCAGCAAAATTAAGCCTTGAGACGGCTTGTCTAATCGACCAATAGGGAAAATACGCTTCTCAAAGCCAACTGCTTGTATAATATTATCTTTAACTTTTCGCTCGGTTGTACAGGTAATCCCTGTCGTTTTGTTATAAAGAATATAAACCCGATCACTTTTGTCTTTTTTGACAGCATCGATTACCTTGCCATCAACACTGACACTATCAGACTCTATTACTTTAGTACCTAATTCTGGCGTTTTGCCATTCAGTAACACCCGTCCTGCATTTATTAAGGCATCTGCTTCTCTGCGCGAACAGAAACCTGAATCACTGATGTATTTATTCAGGCGTTTACCTTCTACTGCCATATTACCTTTACCTTTTATCTAGCGAGCATGCCACTGTTTATTCAGCATAGAATACATAGCAATGTCGTGAAAATCATCGTTCCAATAGGTTTTTCCTCGCATTACTCCATCAAGAGCAAAACCGAGTTTCTTTACAAGCTGGGCAGACGGTTTATTTTGCGGCAAAATTAGAGCTTCAACCCGGTTCACATAAAAATAAAACGATTTCGCAAAAATGAAATCCAATATGGCCGAAACTGCTTCAGATGCGTAGCCTTTGCCCCAAAACTGAGGAGCCAACTCATAACCTACTACAGCGCAGTGATCATACGGGTTCCACGTATTAAAACCACAACTTCCGATTAATTTTCCTGTTTGTTTATCTCGTATTGCCCAACGTACCCCAGTGTCGCTTTCAAACCTCCGATAAAAATAGTCAATCAAACCTTCTGCTTCGCTGATATCTTTGAATATTTGCACGTCGTAGTTTTTAATCACTCTTGGATCAGAGAATATAGCAAATACGTCCTTCGCATCTTTCATCGTCAAAGGATCAAGTAATAACCTAGAGGTAGTTAATTTGGGAAACTCGCGATTTTCATTATTTTGCATTGGCTGAAGTTTTTATCGGACCATTACCTAAAAATACCTGACTACAGCAGAAATACAAAATAAGTTTTAATAACAATAGCTTTTCAAGCAAAAAGCCGTGTCTCGTGCATAGTGTAAAGAGAAAAGTGGTATAATAGTCATTCCATTTATTATTAAAGTGTTTAAGCATGGCAAAAACTGACGTAGACAAATTGTTGTCTGAACATAAAAACTTGGTTCATTCGGAAAATTTAAAGGTCAGCAGCCATGTACAAAGAGAAGATGATGACTGGTTAATAAATACCATAATGATTGAAGGCTATGACGTGCCTTTTAAATTCCGCCGTAAAAAAACCTATCGAAACTTAAAAGGCGCAAGAGTTAACTTAACCTATTATCCAGTGTCCGAAAACATTGCAGGAATCGAGTTCGAAACAATGAAAGTAGTTCGTATAAAAGTCGCTTAACGCCCTCTACTCGTTAACTTATTTTTCCTTAACTGGTTTTGAATTTTTATGGTATGAAATCAGTTGAGATCCGAATAACGACGCAATGCAATAGCCTAAAAAGTAATAAAACCCAGCACCCACTGAAGACAGGGTCTGAGTGCTAATCAGCACATCCAACTTAAAGCCAAAGATACTAAAGGTTTGAGAGTTTGCAGTTTCACTGTGCTGAGTGGACAACACAGCTAAAAAAATGGCAACCACAAATACATCAGCCATAGACCACTTGCCTATTGTGTTAACAATACCAAGAGCTGTTTTTTGCACTCGACTGTTCGATGAAAACGCCCCTAACGCTACCGCAGCTGATTTCAATAAAGGAATAACCACAGAAAATATAAAAATAAGGGCTGCAACCAGATAGCGTTTGTCTGTCCATAGTTTTTCTACTGTGCCCAAAATAGACAACTCCTGAGAAACCAAAGCCGTATCAAAATGCGTTCCGGTGACATTAATCATCATATCCATGTTCAAATTAAACATAGGAAGAACAATCCCAGGAACAAAAACACCTAAAGCCACCAAGCTAAAAAACAAACCTAAATAACGGTACATATCAGCACTCTACTAAAACAAATATCGTAAACATCAAGCTATATTGTATAGTAATAAATTCTTGTTAATAGGGTAATTTATGTTAAAAAAAGCACCAAACGACACATATTCAACACATAATAACAACAAAACTAACAACTTAATTTTAATTCAATTTATTCATTCAGTATTAGCGAATTTTTTTAAACCGTTAAATTAGGACGCAATACACGCATTAAACAAAATAGAAGAGCACGCTACTAAGGGCTGATATAACGCGAATTTTCTTCATAATATCAATGTCTCCCCAGCAATAAGTATATTTACTTATTCAATAAATAATTATATCTAATTGATTTATATGGATTTTTTAAAACTTAGTAATTTAAGTTTCATTTTTATCTTTTATACTGGTTTCGATTAGTGTCGTACAGCTAACTCAGTGACCGATACTGATACACACATAAAAATTATAAATCTCCCTTATAAACGGAATAGATAATGTTAAAATATTTATCAGCATGCGTTGCTTTAGCAGTATCACCAATGATACACGCAGAAACCATCGCAGAACAAAACTTCAATCAGCTCGATTCCAGTGGCACCTTCAATACAGACTCAGTTACGAGTGGTAGCGCTTTAACCAATGCGTCTTCGTTTAACACCGGTGGTGAAGGCCTAGATTTTCAAACATTCTGGTTTGATACTCGAGGAACAATAACGGGCCCTGTGGATGCAGACGAGTCCAGTGACTTTATTGGTGCAAACAGTTTCGCAGGTAGTAACTCTCCAGACGTTAGCGCTGCGGGTATTGCTGTAACATCAGGTTTTGAACATAATTTCGAATTCAACGATGCTGATGGTCGTTTAGACCTTGTCTTTGAACCTGTAGATTTAAGTGGCTTTGAAGACCGCAGGCTATCGTTAAATTACTGGGTAAGTGCTGATTCCTTTGAAGATGGTGACGCTCTCACTGTCTCTATTTCCGATGGTACCACTTCTGTTGAGCTATTTAGCGCATTGGGCGAAGAGCTAGTTGCATTGTCAGGTGGCGATAATGGCGAAGCGAGTGAATGGCAACCCATTAATATTGATTTAGAAGAGACTATTGCTGACAATAATTTGGGTGATACTATCACTTTGACTATTGGTGTCGACAATAACTCAGGCAACGAAAACATCTTTGTTGACGACATTTTGTTCTCTTCAGGTGACGTAGATGACAGTGACGACGATCAACCTGAGCCTGTTGATATTGGCGCTTGTAACGCTACTGATACTGCAGATTTCCAATTTATTAGTGCAGTTCAAGGTAGTGGTGAGTCTAGTCCATTAGACGGTCAGTCAGTTATTATTGAAGGTGTGGTCACAGGACTTCGTAACAACGGTTTCTTTATCCAAGAAGAAGTGGCTGACGAAGACACTGACAGCACTACATCGGAAGGTGTATTTGTTTTCTTCGCTGGTGATTTACCCGCTGTTAACTCTACGCTGCGTTTAGCGGGAACTGTTGATGAGTTTTTCGATTTAACGCAAGTTACCGCAGTGACGGCTACGCTAGATTGTAGTACCGAAACCATTCCGACAGTGACCTCTGTATCCGTTGCCTTACCAATGGCTGAAGGCGAAGACCTTGAACACTACGAAGGAATGATTGTTAGCGTATCTGACCTTACCGTATTCGATACAGGAACTTTACTGCAATTTGGTGAAGTAGGTCTCAGCAACGAAATCAAGCGCCAACCTACTGATTTATTTGCACCACTGACTCCAGAATACAATCAACAAGTTATAGATAACGCCGCTAACATCATATATGTGGAAGATAATATTTCATCAACCTTCCCTGACAGCTTAAGCTTTTTCAGTGGCTTTAGTTATGCAAACCCAATCTCCATTGGCGATTCTGTAACAGCGTCTGGACCGTTGAACTTCTCTTTCGGTTTGTACCGTATTAATCCTACGGAAGAAATTACTGTAGTAAACAGCCGTGAAGCTGTACCTGATATTGAAGACGGTGACGTGTCTGTGGCTAGTTTCAATGTATTGAACTATTTCAATGGTGAAGCAGATGAAAATGGCAATGTGACCTTTGATTTTGACAGTAACCGCGGGGCTGAAAGCGAAGAAGAGTTTGCATTACAAGAAGCTCGAATTGTTGAGGCTATTGTAGGCATAGATGCTGATGTTCTTGGCCTTATTGAGCTAGAAAACGATGGGTTTGGCGACGATAGTGCAATTCAGTCTCTCGTTACTGCTGTCAATGCACAATTTTCAGAAGAGAATCAATACAGTTTCATCACTACTGCTGACGAAAGTATTATAGGTTCTGATGCCATTACAGTGGGTATTTTCTACCGTGATTCAGTGGTTACTCCAACTGGCGATGCCGTTGTTATTGAAATGCCACAACAGTTGCAATCTAATGACTCCAGCTTGGTACAAATGCGTGATGCTTTATTGCAAACCTTTACACATACTGCCAGTGAAGAATCATTCGCAGTTGCTGTGAATCACTTTAAATCTAAGGGGTCTGGTTGTTTTGAAGACAGCAATGACACCACTGACATTGACAGTATTCAAGGTAGTTGTAATGCACTGCGTGTATCTGCATCAGTAGCACTAGGTAACGCTCTAGCAGCAGCTGACTTACCAGAGCGCGTAATGATTTTAGGCGACCTAAACAGCTATGCAGCGGAAGATCCTATCGCAGTATTGACTGATTACGACCCTGCGGAGCGCGGCTACACCATTGCTACTGCAGTTCGCACTATGCTTAACGGCGATCAAATTGATGCAGGTGAATCAGTAGAAGTCACTGAAACATTTGGATTCCAAAGTGTTGCAGAGGCCTTTGACCCTGATGGTTTTTCTTTCTGGTTCTTTGGTTCAGAACAAGCGGGTAGCCTAGATCATATCTTAGCATCTCCACGCTTTATGGATGACATCGTAGACGCTACACATTGGAATATAAACTCTGTCGAAGTGTTCCAGTTCCAGTATGATCAAGCCCTAGCTAACTTCCGCGATGAAGATGGTTTTGCGTTTACTGATATTGGACCATTTAGAAGTTCAGATCACGACCCGTTCATTGTTACCTTCAACTTAGCAAGTGCAACAGCGCCTGTTGATGATAGTGACGAAGATGATTCATCTGACAATGGCAGCGGTGGTGGCTCTTTCAGCACTTACCTACTGATGCTTGGATTAGGTCTACTGTTTGTTCGTAGGCGCGCTAAATAATCGTCTTTAAGTACCGACATTAAAATGCCAATCTCTGATTGGCATTTTTTTTAGATATTGATGTAGTATAAGGATAAGACAAAATTAAAGGTCAAATATGAAAATTAAGCACACACTGGCTGCACTATTGGGTTGCTTTGCGTTATCGAATGCCCATAGCCAAGAAGCATTACCTATAAACGAAATTGTGATAGAAAAGGTGGTCTCTGAAACTCAGGTTCAACCTGAAATCGCCAACGCTAGCCACGTTGCCTTAGGTTGGTGGATCCCAGTAGAATATTGGGGAGCCGCATTTGCAAACGATCCCAACGTAACAGAAGCAGTAAAAAAAGAAATCCAAGATACACTAAATGGCTATGCAATTTTAGGTGTAGTTCAGGCTGATGTGTCGTCAACTGGCATTATGAATTTTTACTCAAAAAATGAAATTAGCCAATCTTTTACATTAAAATATGAAAACGAAGACGGTAAAGTCATCGACGTCCCGCCATTAAAAAATGTCCCAAATAATGTCTCTTTGTTTTTACAGCAACTTACGCCAATCTTAGCTGCGGCGATGGGCAATATGGGTCAAAATTTCAATTTTATTGTTTATGATGATAGAGACACTGAGAACAAACGAATACTTGATCCTTACAAAAAAGGAAAGCTGCTACTGAATTTCACCGCTCCATCAGCAGATTCAGACGGTGAAATAAGCGCAAGTGCAGTTATCGAAACACCGCTTGATTCATTCCACCGTGCTCGTGTTTGCCCTAATGGCAAACCCGCTCATGTTTCATGGCGTTTTTGTCCTTGGTCAGGAGACGCGCTGAAGTAATCAGCGCTTTTGATGTTGAGCCTTTATCCAACGCTCAACATGCTCTTCCAAAACACTTAAGGGTATTGCGCCGTTTTCTAAAATCGTATCGTGGAATGCTCTCAAATCGAAATCAGTTCCAAGAGTGCGCTCGGCTCTGGCTCTCAATTCTCTAATTTTTAGCTCACCCACTTTATAGGCCAATGCTTGTCCCGGCCAAGTAAGGTAACGGTTTACTTCGGCATCTATATTTGCCTCAGTTAACGCCGTATTTTCTAGCATATAGTTAACTGCCTTGGCTTTACTCCATCCTTTTGCATGTATGCCCGTATCAACTACCAAACGCACTGCTCGCCACATTTCATAAGACAGCCTTCCCATTTGCTTTGCTGGCGTGTCATACAACCCCATCTCAATACCCAAGCGTTCAGAATATAACCCCCAGCCTTCCACAAATGCAGTAAAAAAGGCGCCTTCCGCTCGAAATGGGTGGATATCCAACTCTTGCTGTAGTGCTATTTGATGATGATGACCCGGCACTGCTTCATGTACACCTAACGCAGGCAACTCCCATAGCGGCCGTTGCTCTAATTCCGTGGTATTAATTCGGTAAATACCAGGTTGCCCTGTTTTAAGCGAACCCGGTTCATAATAGGCTGTAGTATTGCCAGGTGCATTGGCCGCAGGTATAGGTAGCACTGTATAAGGCTGGCGAGGCAAACGCCCAAACAAGGTTGGCATAAAGCCGTCTATTTTCTTTGCCAACGCAGCTACATAAGCCACATACTCATCTGCGTCAGTCATATAATATTGAGGGTCTGTGCGCAAATGCTCAATAAAAGATTCTCTACTCTTAAACCCAGCTGACAATGCAACTTCTTTCATTTCAACTAATATGCGAGTGACTTCTTGTAAGCCTAGTTGATGCACATCATCTGGAGTCATATCCGTAGTCGTAAAACTCTTTACTCGGTATGCATAGTAGGCTTGTCCGTTTTCAGTACTTCCAACACCGGGAACACCCGTACGACATTTAGGTTGATATTCTTTATTATAAAAATCTAGAAAGGCTTTAAAACTAGGAATAACCGACTTTTCGATAGCGCTTCTTGCTTGCTTTTGTAACAACTGCCATTGTGCCGATGTGAGTGATATGGGTTTTTCCTTTGCAAAAGGTGTCCAAAAATCAGAATCTTCTGCATGTTCGACTAACTCTCGAGAGAAACGAGTTTCAAAACCTTGCATCGGCTCGCAAGGTTGGGTTAACCCCAGCTCTATGGCTTTTCGACTTCGAATAATACCTTGTTCATTCAACGCGCTATACGCGCTTAAACGATCAACATAGCTTTGATAATCAGAAAAAGAAAAGAAAGGCGAGCGGTAAGGTAAGGAAACAAAGTTCGAAAACCACCCCTCTCTGTTGGTAAATAGAACATACCGAGTATGGTCAAACTGAGCCGCAGCAACATAATCACTAAAATGCTGTTTTAACACCGCATAATCCAC
>CAYUZL010000374.1:0-3510 GCA_964449725.1 uncultured Alteromonas sp.
GCCATAGTGTGGCTCAGGATGCACAATGGTCTCCGTATAATTAATTTTATTTAATTAAATTCAATAAAAAATTGGAAAAAATTCATAGTCTTGCATATCTTTTAACAGTCACTTAATTATATCATTGGAGGTAGACAATGAGCCTTATGTCAGTAACTGATGTAGCTGCGTTTCTCGACGTAAAAGAAGTTCGTGTTGAACGTCTTGAAAGAGAGAGTTTATTAATTGCAAAAGATAAAGATGCCGAAGGCAAACCTTTATTCGCTCGTGAAGACGTAGAAAAATATAAAGTTCTTGCTGAACGTTTAGGCGGCATTTAGTCAGCTTCCGCTGCAAATAATTTTTGGATCCCATATGCAATAATTGTATATGGATATCCTTTTTTTTAGTTATCCTCAACACATCACTCCCTTTTTATCTTTGTTCTCATGAAATTTAGCTCTCCCCTTATTCAAGGCCGTTTGATAAAACGATACAAACGCTTTTTAGCTGACGTCGAGTTAGAAGATGGTAGTCAAATTACAGCACATTGCCCTAACACTGGCGCAATGACTCATTGTGCCGAGCCAAATTCAACTGTCTTATTGCGTTATGATCCCAACCCCAAGCGCAAGCTAGCCTATACATGGGAAGCAGGAATAAACAAACACGGAGAGTGGATAGGGATTAACACACACAATGCCAATAAATTAGTCGAAGAATGTTTGCTTAATACCAATCTAATTATGAATATTGGAGACGCGACGCTAAAGCGAGAATATACCCTAAAGTCCAAAGCCTCTCGTTTAGACTTCGCTCTTCTCGACAAAGAACAAAACCCCATTCACTATATTGAAGTAAAATCAGTTACACTGTGCGAAGACGCGATAGGTTATTTTCCTGATACAGTATCAGCAAGGGCGACAAAACACTGCCATGAGTTAGCTGCGTTAGCTGCACAAGGCTACCCTTGTACTCTAGTTTTTTGCGTGCAGCATTCAGGTATCAAACAGGTCCGCCCTGCGCGACATATTGACCCTAATTATGCCGAAGGGCTTTCCCAAGCAATTTCTTCAGGTGTAAATATAATTGTTTGTAGCACAAACTTTAGCAATGAAAAATTCCATATAAATCAAACACTAAAATTTAACATGTAAAAAAATGGTTGATTTTTTCTCATCAGTCGCCATATTGCGTGCTGAATAAATACAGACGCTGAATTGCTAACCTGCAGCTATTCTGATATTCATTATCAGTTGTCGTTATTATGATTTGCGAGTCGCGATGAAGGAGAAGTGGCATATGCCAACAGGAACTGAATCAAAAACAATTGGCCTTTTAGCTTTGGCTGGATTAACCCCATACCAAAGTAAAGACGGCGAAGAGTATATGAACGAACAGCAAATGGAACATTTCCGTTTGTTGCTAAAAGCGTGGCGCAACCAACTTCGTCAAGAAGTTGATCGCACAGTTACACACATGAAAGATGAAGCCGCTAATTTTCCCGATCCGGTTGATCGTGCAGCTCAAGAAGAAGAGTTTAGTCTTGAATTGCGAACGCGAGATAGAGAGCGTAAATTAATCAAGAAAATTGAGAAGACACTTAAACGCATTGAAGAAGACGATTTCGGTTTTTGTGACACATGCGGTATTGAAATAGGTATCAGACGTCTAGAAGCAAGACCCACAGCGGACCTTTGCATAGACTGTAAAACAATGGCTGAAATCAAAGAGAAGCAAATGCAGGGCTAGGCTCTGTTTTTACGCATTCTTTAATTCATGTATATAGGCCGTTTTGCGCCCTCGCCATCAGGCCCATTACATATGGGTTCTCTGGTTGCTGCGCTTGCTAGCTATCTAGATGCCAAAGCTCACAATGGACTTTGGCATCTAAGAATTGAAGACTTAGACGCACCTAGGTGTGACCCAAAATACAGTTCGCAAATTCAGTCAACACTCAGTCATCATGGCTTGTGTTGGGATGGCTCTGTACTGCTGCAATCGGATAGGCTCCTCGTTTATCACCGCCATATAGAAGAAATCATATCTAAATCTTATGGTTACTACTGTCAATGTACTCGCAAAATAATTAAAGACAATGCCGGAGTTCACCCTGCTAGTTGTAAATTAAATAGGCATAACAGCGGGGCAGTAAGATTCCATCATTTATCACAAACTCCTGTTTTTACAGACCGCTTTAAAGGTAATGTGTCGATAGACGGTAGCCATATACTTGATGATTTTGTCCTACTAAGAAAAGATGGCATTGTGGCTTATAATTTGGCTGTGGTTGTTGACGATATTTCGCAACATATTAACCATATTGTCAGAGGTGAAGATTTACTTACAACGACGCCGAGTCACTTAGCTCTCTATAAGTTTTTTAATCAACCAATACCAAGCTACGCCCATTTTCCTGTTCTAAAAGACCACAATGGATTAAAACTCAGTAAGCAAAATCACGCTCCGGCTATTTGCGATCAAACACCTGAGCATAATTTGAAATTAGCCTGTCAGTTTCTTGAAATAGATATTCAATCCGGCCAAAACTCAATTAATGGCATATTAAGTAATGCAATACATTCATGGCGATTAAAACATGGTCTAGTCGAAGGTTAGAATATCGAGTAAACTAGCGCACCTTATTGAGGAGTAGCATTATTATATCCCGCGTTATAAAGAAAATAGCGACAGCGTTTACATCAGATGCCGAAGGTACTGAGCGACAAAGTCAAACATTGAGCGCTAAGTCGTACAGTGTTAAACAGCACAAGATTGACAAGGCGCTGATGAGCCCGAACGCCATAAAGGTCACCGATGGTCTGCAACAAGCAGGCTACGAAGCGTACCTTGTGGGCGGCTGCGTGCGAGATAGTTTACTAGGGTTATCGCCAAAAGATTTTGATGTGGCCACTAACGCAACACCTGAACAAATTAAAGCGACGTTTAGAAATTGTCGTCTAATAGGTAGGCGTTTTCGCTTGGCCCATGTTCTTTTTGGTAGAGAAATTATCGAAGTGGCGACATTTAGAGGCCACCATGATGAAGCCAGCAGCGAAGACAAAAAAGGCAAACAAAGTTCTGATGGTCAGCTATTAAGAGATAACGTTTACGGTAATATTCAAGAAGATGCCCAGCGCCGAGATTTTAATATCAATGCAATGTACTACAATCCCTCGACTCAAGAGGTTACGGATTTTGCAGGGGGCATTGACGCACTTAAAAGCGGTGAATTTGCATTAATAGGCGATGCCGAAACCCGTTACCGAGAGGATCCAGTAAGAATGTTAAGGGCGATACGCTTCTCTGCTAAATTGAATATGCGTATTGAATCCAGCGCAGCAGATGCGATACACAACCTCAATCACTTACTGAGTAATATTCCACCGGCTAGGCTGTTTGAAGAAGTCCTAAAACTATTTTTGGCAGGAAAGGCAGTAAAAACCTACGAATTATTACAAACCTATGGTTTATTCGGTGTTTTATTTCCTCAACTTCAACCTTTATTACAGGATTCGAATAGCAAAGAAA
>CAYUZL010000375.1:0-3114 GCA_964449725.1 uncultured Alteromonas sp.
TTATATTTTCATTGTTTACAACGGCATTACCTTATAATATGCCTAAATACATCATAAACGATGACCATTTGATCATACTTCACAAAAACGATTATACCGCAATTCAAGAAATTGCTCAGGTTAATTTAACAAATGGCTCAGTTAAAAAAATCAACCCGCATTATAATATAGAAAGCACACTAATAGTAAATAAATACTCTTTTAGGGTGTTCGTCAAGCTTGAAAACAAAGGCGAAACACATTTGTATTTGAGTAAAAAAAGACATTTTGAGTAAATAAAACCAAACCAAAAAAGCATTAAATACAATATCAAAAAAATTGTATATTTTTGCGTTAACATTCTGAAATTCACTGCGTTAAGGGACGGCGCGAGATCATTAATATTTAAAAGATTTTAATTATGAGCGATTGCGCATGTCCAAAAGCGTCAAGTTTGACGGAAATCGTTGCAGACTTATGTGGCGTTGATTTAACACAAATTCAAAAAATAGGTTTTCAAAGAGTAGGTTTCGGCTTTAATGCAGCCGATGCAACACTACCTGCCGACATTATGGAACTTGCTGACTGGCAAGCATTCTTAACGGCAACCGATGATTCTAAAATTGTTATTACACCATTCATTGGAGGTAATCCTACTATAACAGCTGGAGCGCCAATTACAGAGGGTGGAGGAGACAATTCAACACTAAACGGTGTTACACGTATTCCCGATAACAATCCAGCCGATTTTTCAACGGAATTCATTTCCCTAAACTCATCAACTGAAAGAGCTTTAAAAGCATTAAGATGTGAAGATAACCTAGTGGTTTATTTCTTCTTAAGAGGTGGAAAAATTGCGGTTACAGAAGTAACAGCGGGTAGCCATTACGAGGGTTTCGGTGTACAATCTTTGAATGTCACTGACAGAAATAATGCTGGTTTTGGTACTCACGATATGATTACTTTAACATTCTCAATGCCAAGCGGTTACAGTGATTATTTAGAAGTAATTACACCAAATTTTAACCCTTTAACAGAGTTGTAATGGCTAGGCTTACACAAGTAAAGCTTAAGCATAAAAACGACGGAAAAGCGGAAAGGTCTTTTTCGATTGAGCAAGCAAATAAACTACTTAGTTTAACGCGCTCTCAATGGGTTTTAAGCGACACGGCTTTTAAATGGAACGGCAAAGAACTTGCCAAAAAACCAAAGGAAGTAAAGGAAGCAAAGCAATCCAAAGACTAATAATGGCATTAACTGCAACACAGGCAAAAGAGGTTTTAGAAAGTCCTTATTCACGTCACGAAATTTTGGAGGCAAAGCGCGAGGAATCACAACTTCGGGTGTTTACGGAAAACCTATCCCAATACGAAATTGAGCATGAGTACTATTGGGAGGATTTTCAAAAGACAATTAAACACCGCATGCCAACGAAATTTGACAGAATAAAGGATTTTGTAAGGTTTCCTTTGCCTGTTGTGCAGCTGTCAGATGCAGTCTTAAACGATTACTTTAAGGTATTTGAGGGAAAAAACAGATTCTTTAATGTAACAGGCGACAGGGATTTAGACCGCTTAAAAAATTGGATTAATGAAACAGATGTTGAAAAATGGATTGAAAAAAAGGCACGAAAAGTCTTTAAAAACAAACCAAACTCATTTGTTGTAATTGATGTAGATGAACAGTCAAACCCCTATCTAATCCTAATTGATTCTGATAGGCTTGTTGATATAAAGTTTAAATCAAATAACGTTGATCTTAAGTATATCGCTTTTATGCATTCGCAAAGTGTAAGCGAATTCGACAAAGATGTGATTATTACAAATTTTGCGGTTTATGATGAGACTACATACTATGTTTTTTCAAAGGCAAGCAACAGCGATAACTTCATTTTAGAGAGTGAGCAAACCCACAATTTAGGGTGCTGCCCAGCTAGACCATTTATTACCAGTGCAACCAATAGTAAGAACTACTTAAAAAGGCGTGTAGCTTTTTCTAGTGCTTTATCGATGTTAGAGGATTGGAGCTTATTTGATATCTATAACAATTATGTATGTCACTACGCACCTTTTCCGGTAACAGAAGCACCCGCCAAAATATGTCCTAATACTGAATGTAACAACGGTAAGGTAAAAGAGGAAGTTGTTATAAACCACCAAACAGGCGACACGAAAACCTTATGGCATACGTGTCCGACTTGTAAAGGTGGAGATAAGCGTCAACATATTGGTCCAGGAACGCACATTGGAATAAAGGAAAGCGGAGATAAAGATATAAAGGATGGTTCAGGCGTATTTAAAATAATCACACCTGAAACGGACAAGTTAAAATTTATACCCGAAAAGTTAGCTGATTTAGAGG
The DNA here is from genome assembly GCA_964449725.1 of uncultured Alteromonas sp. Classification (GTDB taxonomy): domain Bacteria; phylum Pseudomonadota; class Gammaproteobacteria; order Enterobacterales; family Alteromonadaceae; genus Alteromonas_F. The sequence goes on from CAYUZL010000375.1 coordinate 2,341, forward strand.
TTCAAATAAAGCTTAAAACTACAGGGGTTAACAGTTTAGCTGAAAACGAAGCATTTAACGAAATGCAAGTTAAAGGTTCTTTTAGTTCGATGGAGTCGGTTTTATTGAGGACTAAAACGGAATTAGACCTTTTATACAAATGGATTGTTTCAACGGCTGCGAAGGTGTTTTACAACAATGTAACGGTAAACGTTGAAGCGAATTTTGGTACTGAATTTTACTTAGTAACCGAAGAAAATTTGCAGAGCCGCTATGAGAATGCTAAAAAAATAGGATTGCCATTATCCGAACAGCTAAATATTTACAGGGAATTAATAGCAACGAAATACAAAGGTAATAAGGTCAAAATTTCACGGGAAGAAATATTACTTGATTTAGACCCTTTTCCGATGTACTCGATTGAGGAATGTATTACGCTTAAAAATGAAAGCGTTTTAGACGACTTTCAATTATCGTTTAAGGTCAATTTTCTACGCTTTATAAGCATGTTTGAACAGGAAAATATATCAATTGTGGACTTTGCTGTAAACATCGAATACAAGCAAAAGATACAAATCATTTTAGCGTCTTTGATGCAATTCAATACGGAGCTTTTAGACGAGAAAAATGAGCGCACAAATCCAAACGCAGCAGATGGAGAAAGACAAGTTTCACAGGAGCAATTAGAAGCGCAAGCGAGGCTAAAAGGAACGGTTGGAGGTGTACAAGGTATCATAGGCTTACTTGAATCAAAAGCACAGGGAATTATAACGCTTGACAGTGCTATTCAAACAA
>CAYUZL010000376.1:0-5993 GCA_964449725.1 uncultured Alteromonas sp.
GAAGTCTCTAGTTAAATCGTACCGTTACAGGGGAGTGTATAGTGTTAGTTTTGCTAATACTTACGAAGGTATTAGTGATTCATACGGCATTGAGATTATAACAAACCTTGAAGTATCAAATACCAGTTTTAATCCTAATTAATAACCACAAAAATGCCAGTCACTTAGTAAGTTGACTGACATTACAATTTAGTTCGAAAACATACCAATAAAAGCCATATCCTAAGTTAAGTAGGCCTAGCCATGGCCGTATCTAATTTAATGGCGTCTTCTTTAGGTTGGGTATCAAACTTTTTTACCCCAAATTCAGGGTGAAACTCTATTGTTTCAACCGTGATGTTTTTTAATTCAGCGTGAGCTATGAAGTTTTCGATTATTTCAACCACATCGCGAGCAATAGCTTTAGAATTAGAACAATCGATAATGACTTTAGCGTATTCTGGAAAGCCGTCTAGTGCCTTTAAAATACCTGCTTTATTAAAGAAAGACACTTCTTCTGCAAGTACTAAATGATGCACCTCTTGATCTTCCTCTTTAGAGACAACATCCTTCATGTAGTAAGAGTTGCGGTAGCTATGATGTAAAGTGAACATAATACCGAAGGCCATACCGATAGCTATACCCACTAACAAATCAGTCATCAGAATACCTATTATCGTCATAACAAAGGGGACGAATTGTTCCCAACCTAGGCTAAACATTTGTTTAAACAACTCGGGTTTTGCTAACTTGTAGCCAACAATAATTAAAATGGCAGCTAAGCTAGCCAGTGGGATCATGTTCAGTAAGCTCACTAAAGTGAATGCGCTCACCAGTAAAAAACACCCGTGCAATATTGCTGACAATTTGGTTTTGCCACCGAAGGCTATATTCGCAGAGCTACGCACGATAACTTGCGTAACGGGCAGGCCGCCAATGAACCCAGATAGAACATTTCCAAGTCCTTGTGCTTTAAGCTCACGATTGGTAGGGGTGGTTCTTTTGTAAGGGTCTAACTTGTCAGTTGCTTCTACACAAAGCAAGGTTTCTAAGCTTGCGACTATTGCCAATACCGCTGCTATTTTCCAAACCTCGAACTGGGTAATCGCAGAAAAGTCTGGAAAAGTGAATTGACCTACGAACTCAGAGAAACTACTTGAAATGGGGAGTCTTACCAAACTGGCGTCCGTCAAACTAAAGTTCAAAATGCCGTTTTGGTACAGGTAATTCATTAAAATACCAAAAAACACTACAACAATGGGGCCTTGAACCAGACGAAATACCATGTGCTTTTTAGATAAAACTGAGTCCCAAACCACCAGAATTATAATAGATACAATCGAGATTAACACTGCGCCAGGCGTGAGTAGCTCAAGTGCATTGCTAAGGATACTTAAGGTAGTTTCCCCGTCTGCTTGTGAAAACGCAAAGTCGCCTTCTGGACTTTTACTGTACCCCAAAGCATGAGGAATTTGCTTGAGTATAATTAAAATACCTATGCCGCTGAGCATGCCTTTTATTACAGACGACGGGAAAAAATACGCTACGAATCCTGCTTTTGCAAACCCCATTAGCAATTGAAATACACCAGACAGAACAACAGCCACAAGAAAAACATTCCACGAACCTAAAGATTCGATTGCGGCGAAAACTATAACGGCAAGGCCTGCGGCTGGGCCACTTACACCCAAAGGAGATTTACTTGCAATACCTACAACAATTCCTCCTATGATCCCAGATATAATCCCTGAAAAAAGTGGCGCACCTGAAGCAAGCGCAATTCCCAAACACAGGGGGACAGCCACAAAGAAGACCACAATACTTGCAGCGAAATCACTTTTAAATTCTTTAAATATTTCCATTTTCTCAACTTAATTTTATTCGTAATAATCCAACAAAAGCTCCCGATTTAAGGTGTCAGGGAAGATTGCTTTTGAAAACATATCTATGTATTAACGTTAAGCAAATGAACGCTGTGGAGGGCGCAGTTCTTTTTCTAAATAAGGTGGGGTATATTGTGGTCGACACAAATCAAAAACTTTATATATGGCTTTTACATTATTATACGAGTGGCTAACACAAGCATAAAACTCTACTGAGTCTGCCATAGAACTACTATTTTTTTCCTGATTTTCGGTCTCAAGGTGAAATTCAACCACATTTACTGATTGGCTTAAAGAGCGTACGTCACTTGCTAAATCAACATTCAAACTAACGGTGTGAAAAGACGAAACCGTAACTAAGCCTATTAGAGAAATAAAAATTAACCGAACAAAGGCCTGTGTTTTAAAAAGCGATGTCATAATCTATTAAGTAAGTTGGAAGTTAACGCACGTTACGCCGAAGAAACTAGATATTATCATTGTTTTACATCGATAATATCTCAAATATCAATTTTAATGATTTTGTTATAATTCAATCACTAAAATTCATTTGGCTTTCAGGTTTTAACAAAGCAATAACTGTACCGCCTATAGGCTAACAATTGCTTGAACGACAAAAACAAGGTGCACGAAAGCGCTGCCGGTATCGCTAATATGAATAGGAACAGGGTTAGTTGAAAAGTCATGAATGTTAAGTTCACGTATCAATTGGTTACCCTCGGACCACAAGTACAACTCAAATTTCATGTCGCGACACATGCTATTTAATGGTGTGTTTACATTCTATTTTAGCGTTTTCAAATCTACAGAGTGAGTGGGTAACAGCGTCAGGCGCTCAGAGAAAGGGCTTGTTTGCTCGACATTGGTGCGAAGCTATCTCAAAAGATGTGTCTTATTCCATGTAATCAATGATATCAATCTTAGGTTCATGTCCTGTTTGGTAGCGACGATAATTCACGCGTTCTGATTTTAAGCTTCGAAAAAAGCGTTCGGTTACTGCATTATCTAAGCAGTTGCCAGCTCGACTCATACTTGAGCCATTACAAACTCAACCCATGCTCTTTCAGTGCTTGTTGAAACGCATAGGAAGTTTATTGAATTTTACCTCTAACGAAGTCTCTAGTTAAATCGTACCGTTACAAATGCCTGCCAATGCAAATAATTGTAAATTACAATGCAATAACGATATTTGTTCATTATATTAGATATAACTCATTTAGCGGCTGAATTGACTACGGTACCGTAAATGCACAGAGAAAATACAATGCGAAAAATATCCGAAATATTCCCAACACTTCCCTGTCTTAGTGAAAAAATACTCAAGCCCTTGCTTTTAACTACAACAATAGTCGCATTAACGGCCTGTAGTAAACCCGGAGGTCCGCCTCCTCGAAATTCAGGACCTGCGGAAGTACTTGCTTATACGGTGGAAAAGCAAAAAGTTCCGCTTTCAAGTGAATTAACTGGACGTGTAGTCGCGGCGGTTACTGCTGAAATTCGCCCTCAGACCAGTGGTATTGTGCTTAATCGTCTATTTACTGAAGGTAGTGAAGTGGAAGCAGGTCAATTACTTTACGAAATCGATTCTTCATCGGCACAAACTACGGTTAGTGATGCTGAAGCGACGCTTGCTAGTGCAAATGTTGCCTTAGCAAGTGCCAAAGCAAAGGCTGTACGTTACCGTGAATTAGTTGATATCGAAGCTGTCAGCCAAGAAAGCGCTGAAGAAGCCGACGTAGCATATAAACAAGCGATATCTACCGTTGATTCAGCCAAAGCTAATTTAGAATCAGCTAAGCTTTCGTTGTCTTATTCTAATGTGACCTCTCCGATTAAAGGTCAAATTGGGCGTTCTACTGTAAGTAAAGGTGCCTTGGTGACTGCCAACCAAACAGACCCTCTTGCCACAGTACAACAACTGGACTCTGTTTACCTTGACGCGACACAATCAGCAGCAAAGTTTTTAAAAATTCGCGAACAGTTTAGAACAGGGGAAGTGCAACTTGATAATGCGAGCCCAGTAGTACGACTCATTAAAAATGACGGAAGCTTGTATGAACTAGCGGGTACGTTGGGGTTGGAAGACGCCGTTGTGGATGAAACAACAGGTACAGTGACTGTACGTTCTTTGTTTCCAAACCCAAACAGAGAATTAATTCCAGGAATGTACGGAAAAATAAGAATTGAAGGCGCCATTTTGCAAGATGCCTTGGTGGTGCCCCAAGTTGCCATTAGCCGAGACGTAAAAGGTAACGCCTTAGCCTATGTGATTGGCGACGACAATGTTATAGAAGAGCGCATGTTGACCACAGGCGCTACTGTAGGCGACCAATGGATAGTTGAAAGTGGCTTAAAAGCAGGCGAGCGTATCGTTGTTGAAGGCTTACAAAAAATTCAAGCTGGCTCAGTGGTGAATGTCGCAAACGACGACAAGTCGGTATCCACACAATCACCTTCTAACTGAGTTAGGTTAATATCATGTCTCAATTTTTTATTGATCGCCCTATCTTCGCATGGGTACTTGCTATCGGTTCTATGCTTGCCGGACTTTTGGCTATGGGCTCAATGGCGGTATCGCGCTACCCGACTATCTCACCACCCACAGTTTCTGTGGAAGCAACCTATACAGGTGCTTCGGCAAGTGCGGTTGAAGAATCCGTTACCCAAGTCATTGAGGAAAACCTTACGGGCCTCGATGGACTTCGTTATATTTCGTCGTCGTCCAATTCGTCGGGTTCATCTAGCGTACAATTAACCTTTGAAATAGGCACTGACCCAGATACTGCTCAAGTACAAGTGCAAAATAAAGTACAACAGATCACCTCGACTTTACCCACATCAGTGCAAACTCAAGGTGTAACCGTCACTAAATCCGGTGACGAAATACTCATGGTGATAGGCCTAGTATCCAGTGATGAAAGCGTAACGTCAGCCGACTTGGGAGACTACATAGCATCAAATATAAAAACGCCACTGAGCCGCGTTGCTGGAGTAGGTAGTGTAGGGGTTTTGGGTTCACAATATGCAATGCGAATATGGCTAGACCCATTAAAGCTCACCAAATATAAGCTTACGCCTTCCGATGTAACCACTGCGATATCTTCGCAAAATACCCAAGTGTCTGCCGGTCAGCTCGGTGCCTTGCCGAATGTTGTAGGACAGCAACTCAACGCCACCATTACGGCCCAAAGCCGTCTACAAACGGTAGACCAATTCCGCAATATTATTCTTGTAACCAGTACAAGTTCAGGAACAGTTCGCTTGTCTGATGTCGCAGACGTAGAATTAGGTAGCGCCAGCTACGATGTAAAAAGCACCTATTTAGGCCAGCCTGCCGCTGGGATAAGAATTATGCTATCAACAGGCGCCAATGCAACTAAAACAGCAGAAGCCGTGAATGCCGAAATTGAAAAGCTGTCAGCTTCACTGCCAGCCAGTATGAGAATGGTAACAACCTATGACACCACGCCTTTTATTGAAGCATCCATTGAAAGCGTAATTGAAACCATGATCGAAGCCGTCATTCTAGTGTTTTTGGTCATGTTCTTGTTCTTACAAAATTGGCGAGCAACATTGATCCCCACGCTTGCTGTTCCCGTGGTGTTACTTGGAACCTTCGCCGTGCTTTCAGCCTTTGGCTACAGTATCAATACTCTCACTATGTTCGGCATGGTGTTAGCAATTGGCTTGCTAGTAGACGATGCCATAGTCGTCGTAGAAAACGTCGAACGAGTAATGGCAGAAGAGAAACTATCGCCATTAGAAGCCACCCGTAAATCCATGCAACAAATTTCTGGAGCACTTATTGGTGTAGGTCTAGTGCTCTCAGCTGTTTTTCTTCCTATGGCGTTCTTTAGCGGTACGACTGGTGTTATATACCGTCAGTTTTCTATTACTATAGTATCAGCAATGGTGCTTTCGGTATTGGTAGCGTTAATATTCACCCCTGCGCTTTGCGCAACAATTCTTAAAGCGGTACCTGAGAATGGACATTCGCCCAATAAAATTTTCGATGGTTTTAATCGCTTAGTGGATCGGGTCACAGCAAAATACGAGTCTGGTGTTGCTCACATGCTCAAACGCTGGGCCCGATTCGTATTGCTTTACCTTTTATTAGGCGCGGTATTAATC
>CAYUZL010000377.1:0-2581 GCA_964449725.1 uncultured Alteromonas sp.
GGAGATACCAGTCTATAGATGGAAGACTGGCGCATAACGGAGGATGTTTATCTTATTATTCGTGTGTATTCACTAAATTGATGCGGCAAGCTCAGCGCCTTGCCGAATTGCACCCTTGGCATCAAGCTCATTGGCGACAAAAGCGCCCCCTATTTGGTGAATAGGGATATTTAAGGCTTCTAATTCAGATTGAAGTTCTCGTAATGGCTCTTGGCCTGCGCAGACAATAATGGTATCGACTTCTAGGCATTGTTTTTGTTCATCAATGGAAATATGAAGGCCTTTGTTGTCGATATATTCATAAGACACGCCATTCATCATAGCCACATTGTGATGTTTCAAACTACTGCGATGTATCCAACCCGTGGTTTTTCCTAAACCTGAACCCACTTTGGTGGTTTTTCGCTGTAATAAATAGACCTTGCGTTGAGATACTTCGATGTGTGGAGCCGTCAACGCACCACCTTGTTGGTAGCTTTTATCGATCCCCCAGTGGGCTAACCATTTATCGGGCTGTGTTGATAAGCTTTTGGATTCCACTAAGTATTCGGCAACATCAAAACCAATACCGCCTGCACCTATAATTGCAACGCGGTTACCTACAGGTTTATGATCCCTTAGGACATCAAGATAACTTAAAACGTTAGGGTTATCTGAGCCTGTTAAATTGAGCTCACGAGGCTTAATTCCCGTTGCCATAACTACATGATCGTAGTTTTGATTTTCCAGTGTTTTTGCTGAAACACGGGTGTTTAAATGTAGGTTTACGCCTGTAGTTTCGATACGTTTAGAGAAATACCGTAAGGTTTCGTAGAATTCTTCTTTGCCCGGTATTTGTTTTGCGTAATTAAATTGACCACCAATTTCACTGGCTTTATCGTACAAATGAACTTGGTGCCCTCGTTCAGCTGCGTATGTGGCGAAAGCTAACCCTGCTGGCCCTGCACCTACGACAGCGATTTTTTTGCTTTGTTTTACAGCAGGAAAGACCAGTTCTGTTTCGTAACAGGCAACAGGGTTCACTAAACAACTGGCTCTTTGTTGCTTAAAGACATGATCTAAACAGGCTTGATTACAGGCAATACAGGTATTAATACTGTCGGCACTATCTTCAGAGGCTTTTTTGACAAACTCTGGGTCTGCCAAAAAAGGGCGTGCCATTGAAACCATATCAGCATGGCCGTCTTTGAGTACTTGCTCTGCAACATCGGGTGTATTGATTCGGTTCGTCGTGATGAGGGGGATGTTTACCTGCGATTTCATCCGTTGTGTTATCCACGTAAATGCGGCTCTTGGTACCGATGTGGCTATTGTGGGTACACGAGCTTCATGCCAGCCAATACCTGTGTTAATTAGGGTTGCTCCGGCTTCTTCTATGGCCTTTCCTAAGTAAACAACTTCATCCCAAGGCGCACCACCGTCAACTAAATCTAACATTGAAAGACGATAAATAAGAATAAAATTGGGACCTAATTTTTGCCGTGTTTGCTTCACAATTTCTACTGCAAAACGCGCTCGGTTTTCTAAGTTTCCTCCCCATTCATCACTGCGTTTGTTGGTACGCTCACAGAAAAATTGATTAATCAGGTAGCCTTCAGACCCCATTATCTCAACGCCGTCATACCCTGCATCTTGAGCGAGTTTGGCTGAAGAAACATAATCTTTGATGGTTTTTTTAATACCTCTAACCGAGAGTGCTTTGGGTTTAAAAGGTGTAATCGGAGATTTGATCGAAGAGGCGGAAACAGTAAAAGGGTGATAACCATAGCGGCCCGTATGCAATATTTGCATACATATTTTCCCGCCTTCTTTGTGCACTGCATCGGTGATAATTTTGTGCTTTTTTCCATGACGGCGACTGCTCATTCGACCACCAAATGGCGCAACCCAGCCGGAGATATTTGGACTAATGCCACCGGTTACAATCAGGCCGACGCCGCCTTTGGCTCGTTCACCGTAAAAGGTTGCTAGCTTCTCGAATCCGTTTTTTTCTTCTTCTAAACCTACGTGCATCGACCCCATTAAGGTACGATTACGCAAGGTCGTGAAGCCTAAATCTAAAGGCGCAAGCATGTGCGGATAAGGTGAAACGCGGGTCATTGGAAAAGTACGCCTTTAAACTGGTCTGACAACTTGTGTGAGTGTAGCCTGTTTTTTTATAATACGCAGCATTTACTGGTTAAAAATAAGATCTATTTGTTGTAAAAATGTTCTATTTTTATTTTTTGAGAATAAAACACCATGAATCTATAGAAGAAAAATAGAATCATGGTGTTTTAGTAAAAAGCGGGTTTACTTTTTACCGTGCTCATGTGCAGGGTAGTATGGAGATAAATCTGCAACGGCTTTACGCAAGGCCTCTGCATGACTTATATCTGTATTTTGTTTAGCTTTCATGGCTAGCATGATCACTAAGTGATGTTTTTCTAAACGTTCAGAATAATCTTTCTGACTTGGTTTTACCCTTTGTGTTAAAAAGTAATTACTGATGGTTTCAATAATTTTTTGAGCATGGTTTTCTTTGTTCATAACCCAGCGAACCATCTGATTTTGTGATTGCGCATCTTTTTTATTTGATAAC
>CAYUZL010000378.1:0-3127 GCA_964449725.1 uncultured Alteromonas sp.
CTCTAAATCTAATCCTTTGATTTCTGCCTCAGTGTTGTCGATAAACTGACTTAAACCAGAAAAGGTTAGGGCCTGATAATCATCGTAATCGTAATAAAAAGCCGTGGCATTTAGTCGTACTTTCCCATCCGCTAAAGTAGACTTAATACCCAATTCATAAGACGTTAAAATTTCTTCATCATAAGGAGTAGAGTCAGGGTCGACGCCGTCAGTTAAATCAAGAAATCCACCGTTAAAGCCCCCTGCTTTAAATCCAATTGCATAGTTAGTAAAAATCAGCACATTGTCATTAGGGCGGTAATCTAAACCTATTTTTCCAGATAGATTGTCTTTGCTAATATCGCCGTTAAATGCTAACCAGCTAGCGGGAAAATGGTAAGGATCGTCAACGAGTAACGTATTCAAAAAGCGCAAGAAATTGGTAATTGCGCCATCATCACTGGTGGTTTCAGTTCCCCTATCACCAAACGCATTTATATAATCAAAATCGCGATCTTCTGAGGTGTAACGCAAGCCAAATATCAAGTTGAATTCTGACGAAAGCACTGTGTCAGTGTTAAAAAACAACCCATATGAATCGGTGTTTTGTTCATAGTCTACGTCATAAGTCACAAACGGCGCTAATGCACCATCATTACCTGTTGGAGTGAATGCACCTACACCTTGTAAACCACCGCCAAAGGCTTCTGCATCAATGATATTAATAAGTCCTTCTGGGTAATTAATATCCAAATCTAACCCATTTTCAGCTTTTGAAGAAAAGAAATAAGCGCCAGCAATCCAGTTGGTATCGCCAAACAAACCACTGAATTGGAACTCCTGGCTGAATTGCTCCAGATCAGCTCTAAACGTAGGCTCTATGGCCGCAAAGGGTCCGCTGTCAGTCTCTTCTTCGTGAATTTTATCCACGTATTCAACCGCTGTGATCGATTTAAAATCAAAGTTATCTGCCAACCAATCTATGGTTAAAGACGCGCCTGTACTTTCGATGTCTAACAGACCATCACGGTCATAGTCACCCGCAAATGGGTCGCCGTCTGTGTCGCTATAGCCAAAGAAATCCACTTCGCCCGCGGTTGCTTCATGCTGATATTTTGGTGCAACGGTACGTGACTGAGCACCGTGTATATTTAACAAAGCCACTACAGATTCAGATAGATCTGCTTCTATTTGAAGCCTAAATGCTTGACTGTCGGCTTCATTTCCATCTCGCCCAATTCTGTTTTCTACATAGCCATCGTGCTTATTCGTTGCAACAGAAAGACGCCCTCTTACTTCATCGGTTAACGCGCCGCTAACGGCTCCTTCAAATTTAACTTGGTTATAACTGCCAAAAGTTAAATCGGCATACCCTTCAAATTCATCACTGGGTTTATTAGAGATAAAATGCACCAGTCCACCTGTGGCATTGCGTCCATACAGTGTACCTTGGGGGCCTCTTAACACTTCAACTCGGTTGAGATCAAACAGTTGGAATGTTAAACCTGGCATCGCTGATTGATACACATCATCTCTGTATACTGCTACCGGCCCTTCGTTGTTGTCGTTAAAGTCGTTTAACCCAACACCTCGTAAACTAATTGCAGGGTTGTTCCCTTCACCTACCGGCGTGCCTATATTCAGTCCTGGCGTTTGTGAAGCAATATCAACACTGTCTGTTAAATTCAATTCTCTAAGTAAATCTCCAGAAAAGGCCGTCACTGCAACACTCACATCTTGCAGGGCTTGCTCTCGCTTTTGAGAGCTGACAACGATTATTTCAAATGCATTCTCTTGTTCTTGCGCTACGGCTACCTGTGCACCGAGAATACTCGAAACTGTAAGTGCCAATACATGCTTCTTGGTAAACATAAACATACCTTTTAATTCTGTGTGAAAAACTGAACCAAGTACTACTACACCAGAATGGTAATCAGATATCTTGTATCTTAGCGCGGTTAAAAATTGACTATCCGTGCACTCGAAAAGCAATTGGCACAAAATATTAATAAATAAAGTTACAGATATGGCGAAGTTTTAAGATGAAATAGAGGTAAAAAAGAGTGAAACCTAATAGGCCATAGGTCTCACTGAGATTATGTATAAATGAAGAGTGATAGAAATCTTGGCGTTTAGTTTAGATATTGCTGCTTACGGATCTTAATTGTTTGCACCGAGGTGTATTCTTCAATGCCTAACTGACCAAATCCAACCCCGATACCAGATTGCTTTACACCACCAAATGGCGCATCAGGTTGTAAATTACAATGCTCATTGATCCAAACATACCCCGTATCCAAACGAGAGGCTAAGGTATATGCCAACTCAGTGTCTGACGACCATATTGAGCCACCTAAACCATTTTCATTGTTATTTGCCACCGCAATGACAGCGTCAATATCAGAATATTTAATAATAGGTAGCACAGGGCCAAATTGTTCTTCATCGACCAATCGAATACCGTCGGACACATCAGCGATCAAGGTAGGCGGGAAAAAATATCCTTTCCCTTCTCTAACCTTTCCACCAGCCAATAGGCGCCCTCCATTTGCTAATGCATCTTCTGTCAGTTCTATCACCTTATCTAACTGTGGCTTATTCTGTACAGGGCCAAATTCCGTTTCCTCTTCCAATCCATTACCTACCTTAACCTTATTTGCAATACTTGCTAACTCATCGCACACTTGAGCATAAATAGATTCATGAACATACAACCGTTTCAAACACGCACATGTTTGACCATTATTGTGAAAACAATATAAAAACAACTCGTTAGCAATGGCTTTTACATCAACATCAGGCAAAATTATACCTGCATCATTTCCGCCCAATTCTAACGTAAGCCGTATCAAGTTAGATGAGGCATTTTGCATTATCTGCTTGCCCGTTGGCGTAGATCCAGTAAACGTAATTTTATTGACATCAGGGTGAATTGTAATTGCGTTTCCTACTTCGGCTCCTCCCGTAACAACGTTTAACACACCCGGTGGTAATACCGTATTTGCAAGTTCAATAAACCGCATTATGGCTACAGGTGTTAAAGGAGAAGGCTTAACAAGCACAGTGTTGCCTGATTTAAGTGCCGGAATAATATGCCAAATAGTGATTAACAAGGGCCAATTCCAAGGTGTAATAGATGCCACTACAC
>CAYUZL010000379.1:0-4547 GCA_964449725.1 uncultured Alteromonas sp.
ATAGAACACGCCCTAGCACTTGGCCGTCAACATAATGTGCAGCTAGCTCTATTTGGCGAAATAGACGATACCAGCCTGCTCACAGAAAAACGCGCTTGGTTTAAAGGCGGAGCTAAAACCAGCCGTCAATTTAGACTTAGAGTAGAACTTGTCGACACTGTCAATGGCGCGGTCATTCATCAAGCCTATTACACTACCAGCGCAATATGGCGTTATGGACACCATGAATCCGTGAATCCTGTTTCTCCCGAGTTTTGGCGAAGTGAATATGGGACCGCTATTCACGACATGCTATTGCAATTACTCACAGAAATGGAAGACGTTACCTCGTGCCAGCCTTCTACGGGCCGAATACTGAGTGTTGTAAACAACCAAGTTGTGATCAACATGGGTCGTGAACATCACCTTTCTGTGGGGGATGAAGTTACTTTATACCAAAAAAATCAGCTGTTTGATGAATTTGGCAGAAAGTACCTTCAATACAATGTGCATCCAGATAAATTGCGGGTAGTCAGTGTAAACGTAGACAACGCCATAGTAGAGCCTGAATCAGGAGGATTGCTGGGCAACATTCAACCAAATGATTTTGTTACCCGCAAATAGATCTTTTTATCAGCGCCACCTTCATTATAATAAAGGTGACGTCCCCATAGTTTAACTGGATAAAACAAGAGCCTCCTAAGCTTTAGATCTGCGTTCGAGTCGCGGTGGGGACGCCAAACTCAGGAGGCACACACAATGTCTGAATACGACAACGAAGAAATATCGTTTTTTGAAGCCATGGGAGAAGAGGTAAAGCCTCTAGCTCAAGACAAGAGCATCGCTCACGACGCCAAACGACTGCTTGCTGACAAACAGCGGGTCGCCGCACGATTTGAAAAAAAACAAAAACTCACTGTACCTCTTTCTATGAACGCTGTTACGCCCATCGATCCCGACGACTACTTGGCGTATAAACAAGCAGGTATTCAAGATGGCGTGTATAAAAACCTCAGACTAGGAAAGTACACTATTGATAATCAAATCAATTTATCTGGGATGACATTAACAGATTCAGCACTTTCTATTTATAACGGGATACTTCAAAGTCACAAAAAAGGCGACAGGGCGTTAGTAATAAAACACGGTAAAGGGCTAGATAGCAAACCATTCCCAGGCTTAAAGAAAAGCTATGTGAATCACTGGCTACGACAAATGCGAGAAGTCATTGCATTTCACACTGCTCAGCCTATGCATGGGGGCTTAGGATCAACTTATGTTTTATTGAAAAAACATCCAGATCAAAAACTCATAAATCGAGAAAAAAATAGAAGATGCTAAATTAAAAAAACCGCCTAAAGGCGGTCTTTTTAATTCACGTTTATAGAGGCCTGTGTTTCCTGCGGCGACGAACTTGCTGAGCTACTAAATACAGCAGTAACAAACATAAGCACGACAGCAACAGCCACACCGGCTAATCCAAAACCTTTTGAAGAACGATTCATATTCGTCTCTTTTTATTACTCAGTTACGTCTAAATCCTTGCCCGCACAGCACTTTCTTGTGCAATTACAACCATAATCAACCCTGTTGTAAATAACAAGTATAAATTCATATTTTTGACACAAATATGTCAATTTAACGACAAAAGCCTTTGTTAACCTACAAAATTTCGTCCATTTCGGAACATTCTCATCCATGGACCATCTTCTGACCATGAGTCGTCACGCCATGAATTAGACACGGCTCTAAAGACTCTTTCTGGATGAGGCATCATTATCGTACAGCGTCCATCCATAGAAGTAAGACCAGTTATCCCATTTGGAGAACCATTCGGGTTCGCAGGATAATGCTCTGTGACTTTCCCGTAATTATCAATATAGCGCATAGCGACTTGATTATTAGCCTCAACGTGACGCTGAGCGTTTTCTGCAAATGCAGCATGCCCTTCGCCATGAGACACTGCAATCGGCATACGCGATCCTGTCATCCCCGCTAATAATACTGACGGAGATTCCGTTACTTCAACCATGGCAACTCGAGCTTCAAAACGTTCAGATTGATTTGTTACAAACTTAGGCCAATGCTCAGTACCCGGAATAAGTGAGCTTAGGGTCGACAGCATTTGACAACCATTACACACACCTAATGAAAAGGTGTCTGAACGTTCAAAAAATGCTGCAAATCTTGATCGCGCATCCTCATTAAACAAGATGGATTTAGCCCAACCTTCACCAGCACCTAGAACATCACCGTAGGAGAAGCCACCACAAGCAGCCAGACCTTGCATATCTTCAAGATTCTGTTTGCCTGAAATAACATCGCTCATATGAACGTCCACAGGAGTAAAACCTGCACGATGGAACGCTGCTGCCATTTCGCTATGGGAATTAACTCCTTGCTCTCGCAATATTGCAATTTTAGGTCTAACACCTGTAGCAATAAACGGCGCTGAAATGTCTTCATTAATGTCGTAAGTCAACGATGCATACAAGCCAGGGTTGTTCGCATCTTTTTTACTTTCGTGTTCTTGCTCGGCACACTCTGGGTTATCTCGAAGCTTTTGCATGTTGTACGTGGTGTGAGCCCACTCTAAACGCAATTCAGTTCTGCTATAAGAAAGAAGCGATTGAGTATTTACCGTGACTGAAATTCTATCATCACAGGACAATCCACCAAGATTATGTACACCTGTGATGCCATTTTCCATAAAGGTTTGTACAACACTGTCTACATCACTATTAGCGACTTGTAATACCGCACCCAGCTCTTCGGTGAATAGCACTTCCAGTGAGCTCGATTGTCCCACTAGACTAGAGATATCGATATTAAGACCGGTTTTACCTGCAAAGGCCATTTCACATAACGTAGTAAACAAACCACCGTCAGACCGATCGTGATACGCAATGACCTTATTGTCGTTCAGCAAGGCTTGGCAACTTGAATGGAAACCGCGAAGTAACTCAGAAGAATCGACATCTGGCGTTGTGTCACCTAATTGGTTATACACTTGTGCAAGACAACTTCCACCCATTCGGTTTTGCCCTTGACCTAAATCCACCAATAGCAAACTAGTTTCTGCTGATTCGGTGCGCAGTTGTGGCGTTACGGTTTTACGTATATCGGATACCGGAGCAAAACCGGTAATAATCAATGATACAGGTGAGGTAATAGACTTATCCTCTCCCTCATCTTCCCATTTGGTTTTCATTGACATCGAATCTTTACCAACCGGAATGGTCAAGCCCAGTGCAGGACATAACTCTTCCCCTACCGCTTTTACTGCATCATATAGCGCAGCATCTTGACCATCTTGACCCGCTGCGGCCATCCAATTCGCAGACAGTTTAATTTTGGTCAAAGGCCCGACATTTGCGGCATTGATATTTGTTAGCATTTCACCCACAGCCATACGAGCAGAGGCTGCAGGATTCAAAATTGCAATAGGCGTACGTTCACCCATAGACATGGCTTCACCGGCGTACGTATCAAACGCAGCGGCTGTGACAGCAACATCGGCCACTGGCACTTGCCAAGGGCCAACCATTTGATCGCGGCTAACTAAGCCTGTAACTGACCTATCACCAATAGTAATTAAGAAGGTTTTTTCACCTACTGTAGGTAAACGAAGTACGCGCTTTACAGCTTCGTCTAATGCAATTTCTGAGGTATCGAAACTCTCGGCTGCAGGAGTTGTTCTGGCAACAGAGCGGTGCATTTTAGGCGGTTTACCCAGTAATACATCTAGCGGCATATCAATTGGGGTATTGTCGAACTTGCTGTCATTTAGGGTTAAGTGCTGTTCTTCTGTTGCTTCACCTACAACCGCAAAAGGCGCTCGCTCTCGTTGGCAAATAGCTTCAAACACAGCCAAATTTTCTGGCGCAACTGACATAACGTAACGTTCTTGTGATTCATTACACCAAATTTCTAACGGTGTCATACCGGGTTCGTCAGATAGCACATTGCGTAATTCAAATTTACCGCCACGGCCACCATCGTTCACTAATTCAGGTAACGCATTTGATAAACCACCTGCACCAACATCATGAATAAACTGTATCGGATTATCGTCGCCTAACTGCCAACAGGCATCGATTACTTCTTGGCAACGACGCTCCATTTCAGGATTTTCTCGCTGAACTGAAGCAAAATCTAAATCTTCCGAAGACTGACCAGACGCCACTGACGATGCCGCGCCACCGCCCAGCCCAATATTCATTGCAGGGCCACCGAGGACAACGAGCTTGGCCCCAACGGTTATTTCACCTTTTTCTACGTGATCGCGGCGAATATTACCTAAGCCACCCGCTAGCATTATCGGCTTGTGATAACCGTAACGCTGCCCGTTTTCACCCACACCATCTTGTTCGAACGTTCTGAAGTAACCTAATAGATTTGGTCGCCCGAATTCATTATTAAAAGCTGCGCCACCTAAAGGTCCGTCGATCATAATGTCAAATGCGCTAACAATACGTGATGGCTTGCCATATTCAGCTTCCCAAGGGTGAGACGCATTGGGTATTTGCAAATTCGAAACACTAAAACCAACAAGTCCAGCTTTTGGT
>CAYUZL010000380.1:0-4566 GCA_964449725.1 uncultured Alteromonas sp.
CTAATGTACCTATTGGTTTGCTGCTTTATAGCAATTTAGTGCTTGCTGCGGGTATAGAAAGTTTCTATGAAAAGGCAGCTAAGTGCGGTGTGAATTCAATTCTTATTGCCGGCGTTCCGTTAAGAGAATCAGCAAGCTTTAAAGACATTGCCGATAAAACTGGCATAGATCAAATACTGATAGCGCCCCCCAATGCCACTCAAGAGACCTTACAACAAATAGGAGACCTATCATCAGGGTACACGTATTTACTAGGTAGAGCCGGTGTTACTGGTGCAGAAACTAAAGCCGATATTCCAGCAAAAACCCTTATAGATAATTTAACCGCGGTCAATGCCGCAAGGCCCTTACTTGGGTTTGGAATATCAACACCAGAGCAGGTGTCTGAAGCCATAGCGGCAGGCGCAGCAGGGGCAATTTCTGGCTCTGCAACGGTAAATATTATTGCTAAACACTTAGGCAACGCAGATAAAATGCTTGCAGAGCTTGGTGATTTCGTTGCAAGCATGAAAGCTGCAACTCAGCGCTAAAAGGAACAAAATCAATGACTATGCCTTACTTTGTAATTTACTCACAAGATATTGAAAATTCTCTTGAAAAAAGAATGAGCGCTCGACCAGCTCATATTGATAGATTAAAAGCGTTAAACGAAGCAGGTCGTCTTTTAGTGGCAGGCCCATGCCCTTTAAGCGAAGTTCCTGACGACACACAAGCTGGCTTTTCAGGTTCCGTTGTTATAGCCGCATTCACCTCGTTAAAAGAGGCAAAACAATGGGCCGATGCCGACCCATATATTGAAGCTGGCGTATACCAACAAGTAGAAGTAAAACCCTACAAGCCCGTTTTAGGCAGCGCCTTAGAAAATAGCTGAATATGAAAATCGGCGGTTAAAGACATTAAAGACGCCAGTAGTGCGTCTTTTTTTGTTTCTGATATTTGCCAATAAAAGGGGGTCATCATCAGCAAGGCTTCTCGAATTTCAGGAGAAGAAAGGTTCATAGGAAACGTTAAACTTTTAGTTTCTAATAAAGTGAACCCCGAAGGTACAAGTGTATCAACAGTGTGCCTTTCAGGTGTGTCATACACTTTTTGTTTAAGTTCAAACAAATGTTCTGGGCCGGGAGAGACTTTTATCCATAGCCCTTGGTCATCTAAAATACGGTAAATTTCTTGCTCTGAACTTGGTGCAAACACTTGCACAACCGCATCTTGTGTTGCTGAACACAAAGGAATTGAATAGGTGCTTGCTACTGCAAAGTGACCTAGTTTTAGCAACTTAGCCGCCTTTTGCACTGCAGGTTTAGAAATATCCACACCGGACACCCTAGGAATTATGCCTTGGTTAACAAGTCCAGAATAAATAGCATTTAAGTACTGCCCTTCTCCACAACCAGCATCAAATAACGACAGTGTACTTTCCGATGATTGAGAGTGTGAAAGCGTTTGACTATGTTTTGCCAAAGCAGCAACGATTTCATCCATAAGAGGCTGATAATACCCTTCAGACAAAAATCGTCTACGGGCCGTTATCATAGCCTTACTGTCGCCGGGTTCCTTACTGTTTCTGTGTTGCGCTAATAATAAATTAACGTAACCTTCCTTGGCTTTATCGAAACTATGCTTGTTTTCGCAAGTCCAAGCTCCATCACAATAATTTAAAGCCAAAGAGCAAGATGGGCAACGCCAAAAGAAAGAAGAAATAGGCTGCATAAGAACACTTTTTGAAATCCAATCTACACATTATATCAATGGATTTGCATTCAGTAAGCATTCAGATGCAGAATATATACTGAAACTATGGTTATCGAAGAGTTTAATATGCGTTTTCATTTGTGGTTAAAGGTTTTGTGTATTGCAACTGGCTTAATTGCTAGCAGCGCAGTTTTACCCACTGCAGCACAAACCTCATCAAGCTCAGAAAGCAAAAAACAAATCAGCCAGTCACAAGCCGTTAAGGTTGCCAGAAGTCGAGTAGAAGGCCGTGTACTTAGAGTTGATAAAAGTTCGAACAGCTATAAAGTCAAAATGCTGTCGAAATCAGGCCGTGTTGTATTTGTGAATGTGAATCGAACCACCGGCAAAGTACAATAAAAAGCCGAATAAATTCCACTGTTGAATGTCGAACTAAATTGAGAGAGAGCTGATAATTATGCGTTTACTTGTCGTTGAAGATGATAGTCGTCTTCTAACCCAACTCGATGTGATGCTACAGCAACAAGGGTACAGTGTCGATCTTGCCGATGACGGAGAGAAAGCATTATTTTTAGCCAATGAATATCCCTATGATGCGGCTATCGTCGATGTTGGTCTTCCCAAAATAGATGGTTTTGAATTAGTCAGGCAATGCCGTAAAAAAGATATTTCAATGCCCATACTTATGCTGACGGCCAGAGATCGCTGGCAAGAGAAAGTCGAAGGCTTAGATGCTGGAGCAGATGACTACCTCACCAAACCTTTCCAAAACGAAGAGTTGCTGGCTCGCCTCAAGGCGTTAATCAGACGTGCGTCAGGTCAAGCGAATCCCTTACTCAGCCACGGCCCTATTGCACTCAATACACTCAGTGAAGATGTTACAGTGAATGATGTATCCGTTTCACTTACTGCATATGAATATAAGGTTGTTGAGTATTTCTTACTGAATCCTGAAAAAGTGATTTCAAAAACTGAATTAACGGAACATATCTACGACCAAGATTTCGATTTAGACAGCAACGTGATCGAAGTATTTATCGGTCGTTTACGAAAGAAGCTAGACCCCAATGGTGAAGTTAAACCCATTGAAACACTTAGAGGTAGAGGTTACCGACTAGCAAAATGGGCTTAAATTCCGTTTCACTAAGAGCAAGAAGCGCAATCATTGCGCTAGTCGCCCTTATCTTATTTACACCTATCGCAATTTTCGCCATCGATAGAGCCTATGCCGCTACGCTAAAAAGCGCCACATTAGAGCAGTTAAAACTCACAGCATTAATGCTGATAAGTGAATTTAATTTCGAAGATGACGCGCCCAATATGCCGATATTTGTTTACGATGAAAAATTGAATCTGAGTGAATCTGGCGTATACGGTTATATTCGATGGAAAGACACCCTAGTTTGGCAATCAGCCTCTACCGACGGAATGCCTCTTTATCGCTTACCTGAGCCCCCTGAAACAGGTCAAGAAAGCTTTATTGAAACAAATGAGCACTTCATTTATTCCTACACCGCTGAATTTGAAACCGACTGGGGCTTTTCCCCTGTGTATTTTTCTGTTCTGTTCGATCAATCTAGCTATATCGCTGCACGAAGGACCTTTTTAAAAACCTTGTGGGGCTGGATGGGTATGTTGAATTTAGGACTGTTAGTCTGCCTGATTATGGGAATACGCTTTTTATTACGACCTCTGTCTCGTTTGCGACATGAAATTAAGCGCACCACCTCGGGATCTCAATCCCACATTAAGAATGAATACCCTAAAGAAATTGCGCCTTTAACCAACAGTATTAATCTGCTGATCGACAATGAATACCAACAAAGAGAACGCTATAAAAACAGCCTAAGCGATTTAGCTCACAGTTTAAAAACCCCTTTAACTGTTGCATTAGGCGAAGCTAAAATTCATCAAGCATCAACTGAAACACTAGAACAACCCTTGTTTGAAATTAAAGCCATTATCGATAGGCAACTTAAGCGGGCGTCCACAACCTCCGCCGGTATTCAACAAATGACACAACTAGCGCCTTTGGTTGGAAAATTAATAGGCGCAATGAAAAAAGTACACGCCGATAAATCGTTGACTATAGAGCACAGTGTTGCCGATGATATTGAAATAATGGCAGAACAAACCGACCTTATGGAATGTCTTGGTAATTTGTTCGACAACGCCTGTAAGGCAGCAACGTCTAGTGTTGCATTGAGTATAGAAAAAAAACTCAATACCTTTGATATTCATGTGGATGATGATGGCCCAGGGATCCCTGAAAACAAACGGCACCTTTTACTCACTAGAGGTAATCGTTTAGATAATTACCAAGAAGGCCAAGGAATTGGCTTGGCCTTAGTGGTGGATATTATGTCTAGCTACGCAGGCAATTTAGTGATTGGAACTTCACCGTTAGGCGGTGCTAGAATGACCTTGTGTTTTAATTGTCCTGAACATTCCCGTCGCTAGATAACAATATTGCAAGCCATTGGCTTTCAGGACGAGATTCCAACGCAATTTTTACTACCATAGTCAGTGGTACTGACAACAGCATGCCTACACTCCCAAGTAGCCATCCCCAAAAAATTAAAGATAAAAACACCACTAAGGTAGACAGCCCTAACCCTTTACCCATAAACCTAGGTTCAACCACATTACCCATAACCATGTTCACCACCACAAACCCTAAAGCAGTTAAACCCGCAACGCCCCAGCCTTGCTCAATAAACGCCATCATTACAGCGGGCACTGCCGCAACAATAGAGCCAATGTTGGGAATGTAGTTCAGCAAAAATGCCAACACCGCCCAAAGTAAAAAGTGATCTACACCTAGAATACTTAAATAAATACCAATAATAAGCCCAGTAAATAGACTTATAACGG
>CAYUZL010000381.1:0-3321 GCA_964449725.1 uncultured Alteromonas sp.
TAGTTAGAGACAATGGCGCAATAAGCGCGCTTTTTCCATGAAAAGTACTTTTCACGTTGTCATCAACAAACTCAACAACCAATTCTACGAACGCCTGCATTTTTCCAGGTACGCCTGTAGTTGCTTTTTTCGCTACACTGCGAAAAAGAATAAGAAACACTAGACCAAGGCCAATAGACCAACCCATTGAATCTAAGTGAATTGCAAAGAACCCCGCATCGGCACATGCCTCATTAAACGCAATTCCATTGTCAGTAGAACACATAGTAGCGTTAGTAAGGTGATGCCCAATATAGTCTTTGACTTCGTATTCTGATGCCATTGTTAAACCTAATTTGTAAAATAAAAATTCTTTTCGTGCTTCGCTTTATTATTTTTTATTGAGTGCGAAACAATACCGTCCAGTAGACGAAAGTAGTAGCGATAAAGCCGACAAAAACCGGCGCAGGTGCCAAATTTAACCCTGCAAACGCAACTACAAATAAACTGATTGTAATGGCCAATTTTATTTTTGACCCTTGATTAAAACTGCGCGCTACGGCTTGTGCTTGCTGCGCACCAGAGTAGCGAAATGCAAAGAGGGAAAACACTGCATTAGGTAGGAGGCTAATTACTGCGCCATATCCAACTGCCAAACCTATATTTATAGTAAAAAATAAGGTGGCAATGGCTACCAGTAACGCTGAACATACCAGCTGGAATACGAATCCTTTTTTTGCGATTTTTTTACCTATCGCTATGGATTTTAATTTTCCAGTCAAATCGGGTTTTTCTCTTTATAAAAGCGCCGCGATTATACTGTTTTGTCGATTATTATCAACATTTAGTCACAAGATTAAACAAAACATTATAGTTACACAATATTTACATTATTAATCATTATCTAAATTGAAGTGGGAAAGTATGCCATCGAGTTGATCTAAATCATTAAAAGCTAAAGTAATTTTGCCTTTACCACGTTTGTTATGGTCGATTGCAACCTGAGTTCCTATGGATTCAGATAAAGACTCGGTAAGTCTTTTAACATCGGGATCCACCAACTTAGGCTCTTTAGGAGGGGAGGGTTCAAGTACATTTTTTACAAGTTTTTCTGTGTCTCTTACTGTTAAACCTTTACCGGAAACAATTTGCGCCGCTTCAGATTGCGATTCACCTTCTAAACCAAGCAAGGCTCTTGCGTGGCCCATTTCTATATCACCGTATTCTAGTAACTTTTTCACATCTTCATTAAGATTATTCAGTCGTAATAAATTCGTTACTGTAGTTCGGCTTTTTCCAACAGCTTCTGACACTTCCATATGAGTTAATGAAAATTCATTCATTAACCGCTCTAGTGCTTGTGCTTCTTCCATTGCATTTAGGTCTTCTCGCTGAATATTTTCAATTAACGCAATTGCAACAGCAGCTTCATCGGGTACAGGCTTAACCAAACAAGGAATAACGTCTAGTTCTGCAAGTTGTGAAGCACGCCAGCGTCTTTCACCGGCAATAATTTCGTATTTATCTTCGCCAATTGGGCGAACAACGATAGGCTGAATAATACCTTGAGCGCGAATTGATGACGCAAGTTCATCTAGCGCTTCTGGAGACATGTCTTTTCGTGGCTGATATTTACCGGGAGAAAGAAACTCAATGGGTAGCTTTTTTAATTCATTTACATTGGGATTTGGCGCATCCGAAGTAGCAGAATCTGTATTTTCATCGCCATTTTCTACAATTGATTCTTGAGCGCGACTTGTCGCAAGTAAGGCGTCTAGGCCACGACCTAACCCTCTTTTTTTAGCAGACATACTTTCCTCTGTCTTATTATTTTACTAAACGTATTTAACTTGCTTTCGCTGTTTTTTTGATTGAGGAGGCACTTTTCCTTCTCAAAATTTCACCCGCTAACGCTAAATACGCTTTTGCGCCTGTGGATGATTTATCATAATACATTGCTGGCGCGCCAAAACTTGGTGCTTCTGCCAATCTTACATTTCTTGGAATAACTGTTCGATAAACCTGTTCACCAAAATGACGTTTGAGCTGTTCGGAAACATCATTAGCCAAACGGTTACGAGGATCGTACATTGTTCGCAGTACGCCTTCAATTTTCAATTTCGGATTTACAACTGATGCCAATTTTTGAATGGTATCCATCAATGCCGTTAACCCTTCAAGGGCATAATATTCGCATTGCATAGGTACCAGTACAGAATCAGAAGCAGCAAGTGCATTCACTGTCAGTTGGTTTAGCGATGGTGGACAATCTATAAAAATATAATCGTATTGATGCTGCACAACATCCAGTGCCGTACGCAATTTTAATTCTCGCGCAAATTGCTCCATCAATTTAATTTCAGCAGCGGTAACATCGCCATTAGCCGCAATAAGATCATATTTACCCGACGTATTTTTAATAATTACGTCATCAGTAGGTTTATTTTCAATCAGAAGCTCATAACAAGTCGAATCTACTTCGTACTTATCGACACCGCTACCCATAGTAGCATTTCCTTGCGGATCTAAATCGATCAGTAAAACCCGTCGTTTTGTTGCAGCCATAGACGCAGCAACATTAACGGCTGTTGTCGTTTTACCCACACCACCTTTTTGATTTGCAATTGCTATGGTTTGTGCCACTGAGACCTCTAAGTTGTCTTTTTTACAAGAATTAAGTGTCGTTCGCCGTCCAATTCAGGAATATCCAATGATTGGGTTGAAACAACCTCAAACGAATCATCAAGATCAGATAATTCACTTTCAGGAAATTGACCTTTCAATGCGTAAAATATTCCTTTTGAATCTACCAGATGTTCGCACCAGTGCAACATATCTTTTAGCGATGCGAAGGCTCTGCTCAATACTCCATCAAATGGAATCCCTTCTGAATACGATTCTACGCGACTTTGTACTGGGTTAATATTTTCTAATTTTAAATCAAAAGCACACTGCTTCATAAACCTAACCCGTTTACCTAGGCTATCTAGCAAGGTAAATTTACAATCAGGCATAACAATTGATAAAGGAATACCAGGTAAACCCGGCCCTGTACCTACATCGATAAAATGTTTCCCATTGATATAGGGTTTTATCGATATTGAATCAACAATATGTTTAATTAACATGTCATCGGCGTTACGAACTGATGTTAAATTGTACGCTTTATTCCATTTAACCATCATGGCTAATAGACTTGGTAGGCTTTCTTCTGGTTTTTTTTCACCGCAAAACGCAATTTTGTTGCACCCCTGTTTTAATTTTTCGTTTAAACGGGGGCGGTGGATTTCCTTTTTTTTTCTTCAACTTTTTTTTTTTACCATTTTCCGACCCCCCGGAACT
>CAYUZL010000382.1:0-3823 GCA_964449725.1 uncultured Alteromonas sp.
TAAAGAAACCCAGTAAGGGTCGCCCTGCTGGTAATAGGCAAGCTGTTGCACAAAGCACTACTCGCTCTAATGGCAACAGTAAAAATACAGACCCCAGACACGGCAGCAAAAAGTTAATTCCTCTACAAGTGACACACGCTAAAAAAGTAGTGTATGCCAAACCAAGTGACGAACTCGCCGCTATTGAAGCAGACTCACGTCTTATTGCTTTATTGGATAAACAAGAAAAAGGACAACGTTTACGGGTAGATCAAAAAGACTACATAGAAAGTAAGCTAAGCCGTCACGCTATCTTGTGCGAAATGCTAGGTATTGATGTATCTGAGGACGAAGACAATGTTGATATCGATCCGTTAGATAAACTCGATGCTATTTCTATGAGTGATTTTGACGACGAGAGCAAATAATACATGTTGCTAGTATTACTTATCATTGGTTGTCTCATCGTAGCTAGCTTAGCTTTCTACGCTGGACGACTTTTACTGTTATTATCAAAACAAACTCAACAGCGACAACAAGCCCTTGATGATCGCATAGATAACCTATCAGAAAGTATTGTTACTATTTCTAAAGCCATGCTTCAACAACAATGCGAACTATCTGAAGGTGCAATTCGCATTTGTAACTTGTTGCAAGCTCTGCCCTTAACCCCTTCGCATGACTACTCAACCAAATTTCCTGCAATATTTACCTTATTCAACGCTATTAGCGGTTTTGCCACATTAGAAGCCAGGCGGGCGTTAGACAAGCGTTCTAGAATGCTGGAAGATAGACAAAGACAAGAAATAGAATCTCAACATGAAACGATGGTTTTAAACGAATTAGAATCAATTATACAATTTTGCACAGAGATTAACGGTTAAACTACACTCTGAAGCCGCGAGCCGCTATAATAACCGCCTTTTGAGCGAATCGGGCAGCAGGTCCATGCAAAAATTTGATACTAAAACGTTTCAAGGCTTGATCCTTGCGTTACAAGATTTTTGGGCACAACAAGGTTGTGTCATTATTCAACCACTTGATATGGAAGTGGGCGCAGGAACATTCCATCCAATGACATTTCTACGTTCATTGGGCCCTGAGCCAATGAACAGTGCTTATGTTCAGCCATGCCGTAGACCCACAGATGGTAGATATGGCGAAAATCCCAATCGCTTGCAGCACTATTATCAATTTCAGGTGATGTTAAAACCTTCTCCTGCGGATATACAAGAGCGTTACCTTGACTCTCTTCGCATGCTTGGTTTTGATCCCGAAGAAAACGATATTCGTTTCGTAGAAGACAACTGGGAATCCCCTACTCTTGGCGCCTGGGGACTTGGTTGGGAAGTCTGGTTAAACGGAATGGAAGTCACCCAGTTTACTTACTTCCAACAAGTAGGCGGTATCGAATGTAAGCCTGTTACAGGTGAAATCACCTATGGTCTTGAACGATTGGCCATGTACATTCAAGGTGTTGATAGTATCTATGATTTAGTCTGGGCTCATACTCCACAAGGCGTAGTTACTTACGGTGATGTTTTCCATCAAAACGAAGTAGAACAATCTACTTACAACTTTGAATATGCTGATGTGAAAACCTTATTCACTCAATTTGATGAGTGTGAAAAAGCCAGTCAGCTATTAATCGAAAAGAATTTACCACTGCCTGCATACGAACAAGTAATGAAAGCTTCCCATGCTTTTAATTTACTTGACGCACGTCACGCAATTTCAGTAACCGAACGCCAACGTTTTATTTTGCGTGTTCGCACACTAGCGAAAGCATGTGCACAAAGTTACTTTGAAGCGCGAGAAGCGCTAGGCTTTCCATTGTGTAGTAAGGATAAATAATGTCTCACAACGATGCTTTATTAATTGAAATTGGTACTGAAGAATTACCACCAAAAATTTTAAAATCCTTAGGTGAACAATTCGCAAAGAATATTCACAATGCATTAATTGAAGCCAACTATGCGCCTGAATCTTTTGAATGGTTCGCTAGCCCTCGTCGGCTTGCTATATTAGTTTCAAGTGTTGCCAGCGAACAACCTGATGTAGAAGTTGAAAAACGCGGCCCTGCCGTTAGCGCTGCGTTTGATGCAGAAGGCAATCCCACCAAAGCGGCTTTAGGTTGGGCAAGAGGAAACGGTATTGATATTGTCGACGCGCAACGACTAGTAACCGATAAAGGTGAATGGTTATTGCATAAAGCGACGGTTAAAGGTCAAAATATTTCATCGGCTATTGGTGAAATGGTGACTCAAGCGTTGAAGAAATTACCCATTCCTAAACCTATGCGTTGGGGTAACAACGACTATCAATTTATTCGCCCTATTCATACGTTAACTATTCTATATGGAAGCGATATATTAGAAGCTGACGTCCTAGGCGTTTCATCAAGTAATTTGCTCCGTGGTCACCGTTTCCATGGGAACAAAACCTTCACATTGACCCATGCAAAAGAATACGAAAACACACTTATCAACCACTATGTAGTTGGTTCGTTTTCTCGTAGAGTGGATACCATTAAATCTACATTAGATTTAATGGCGGACTCAATGGACCTCAAAGCTGATTACTCAGCTTCACTACTAGAAGAGATTGCGTCTTTAGTAGAATGGCCAAAAGTACTGCAAGCTAAATTTGAAGAACGCTTTTTAAGTGTTCCTAAAGAAGCGCTTATTTACACAATGAAAGATGATCAAAAATACGTACCCCTGCTAAATAGCGACGGGTCATTAAGTCATCACTTTTTGTTTGTGTCCAATATAGACAGTAAAAAGCCAAAGCTTGTTGTAGAAGGTAATGAAAAAGTTATCCGCCCTAGACTTGCCGACGCAGAGTTTTTCTTTGAAACCGATAAAAAGCGTTCTCTATATTCAAGAGTTGAAGACTTAGGCACGGTTGTTTTTCAAAAGAAATTGGGCACGCTTAAAGACAAAGTCACTCGTATATCAAACACAGCTGAACGTATTGCCTCATTAATAGGGAGTGACTCTGAGCTCGCAGCACGAGCAGGTTTACTGAGTAAATCTGACTTGATGACCGAAATGGTAATGGAATTCACAGAGGTGCAAGGTGTAATGGGTCGTTATTACGCAGCCCATGACAACGAAGCTGAAGAAGTATCACTAGCCCTAGAAGAACAATATTTACCTAAGTTTTCTGGCGATGTATTGCCACAATCAACGACGGGTATGTGTGTATCTCTAGCGGATAAACTAGATACCCTAGTCGGTATTTTTGGTATAGAACAAAAACCAAAAGGTGACAAAGACCCATTTGCGCTTCGTCGAGCCGCTATAGGCATTTTGCGTATTATATCTGAGTCTGGTTTAGACTTAGATTTACAAGAGCTTATCAGTACTGCGGCGCTTCAGTATCCGAATGGAATATTGGTCGACAACGGTGACGAAGTGATTGATTTCGTTCTTAGTCGTTTTTCTTCGCTACTTCAAGAAAAAGGGTACGGTTCAGATGTCATTCAAGCGGTATCGATTCGCCGTCCGACTAAACCAGATGACTTTGTAGCTCGTGTCGCGGCCGTAGAAGCATTTAAACGACTTCCTGAAGCGGAAGCATTATCAGCTGCAAATAAGCGCGTAGCGAATATCTTAGCTAAGCAAAAGGTAGCGTCAGATGATACAGCCGTTGATGCTGAATTGTTTGAGTCTGAATATGAGTCTAATTTGTATGGAAAAATAGCTGAATTGAGTGGGCTCGACATTCAAGATCATAGCACTGCGTTGTCAAATCTTGCGTCTTTACGTTCACCCATTGATGCGTTTTTCGATAACGTTATGGTAATGGCAGAAAACGAAGACATTAAACGCAATAGGCT
>CAYUZL010000383.1:0-3778 GCA_964449725.1 uncultured Alteromonas sp.
GTTGAACACTATTCATAACTTGCGTTACTACCAGCGAGTAATGGAAGGGCTGAGAAACGCCATCGAAAACAACGAGCTTGATGAGTTTGTTGCTGAATTTTATAAACAAAAAAATATGCCGGTACCGGCGTTATAACAACATAAGACGTATTTGGGGATAATCATGGATTTTTTTATATCTAACGCATATGCACAAACAGCTGGCGGCAGCGGTGGCGGCTTTGAAATGTTAATCATGCTTGCCGTGTTCGGTGGTATTTTCTATTTCTTACTTTATCGCCCACAAGCAAAACGTGCAAAAGAACACAAAGCATTATTAGCGGGTTTAACTAAAGGCGATGAAGTACTCACGTCAGGTGGATTAGTGGGTAAAGTCACTAAAGTCAGCGAAGAAAAAGACTTTATTGAAATTGCGCTAAACGAATCAAATCAAATTGTTGTTCAAAAATCAGCTATTTCTGCAGTGCTACCGAAAGGCACCATGAAGTCACTCTAAGGACCTTACTGTGTTAAACAAATCTTCCATTTGGAAAGTGCTCACAGCCATTGTTGTTGTTGGCATGTGTGCATTGTATGCACTACCTAACCTGTATGGTGAAGACCACGCGATCCAAATCTCGGCAGGGCAAGATGCTGAACTTACTCAGGCACTGGTGGCTGAGGTTGAGCAAACCCTTAAGTCTGCAAATGTAGCAATAAAGCGTATTGAATTCGAAAATGAGCGTGCGCTAATTCGAGTACTGAACTCTGATGCCCAGCTAAAAGCGAGGGAGCTGGTTGATAAATTCTTAGGTGATGACTTTGTTGTTGCTATGAATTTAGCACCAGATACTCCTGCATGGCTTGAAAGCATAGGCGGTACGCCTATGAAATTAGGCCTAGATTTACGAGGCGGTGTTCACTTTTTAATGGAAGTGGATATGAATGCGGCAACCAGCAAAGCATTAGAAGATGCGGTTGGTGGCTTTAGAACCTCATTACGCGAAGAAAAATTACGCTATCGCAGTGTAAAACAAGGTGATGGCTATGTTGATATTACTTTTAGAGACGAAGACACATTAGATTCTGCTAAGTTTTTCTTACGCAATAGAAATAATGACCTCACTTTTACTGAGCGCGATGGTTTAGTACTACGTGCTAACTTTTCTGAAGCCAAGCTGACTGAAATTCGCGACTATGCGGTAAAGCAAAATATTACCATTATTCGTAACCGCGTAAATCAAATCGGTGTTGCAGAGCCTGTTGTACAAAAGCAAGGTGCTGATCGCATTGTGGTGCAGTTACCGGGTATTCAAGACACAGCCAAAGCAAAAGAAATACTGAATGCTACGGCCACGTTAGAATACCGTGAAGTCGATACTAAAAACGACCCTCAAGATGCAGTACGTGGCAGAGTGCCTGGTACTAGCGAGTTATTTATGTATGAGAGGCGTCCGGTATTACTTAAAAAACGTGCCATTGTGGGTGGCAATCATATTATCGATGCAAGCTCGGGTGTCGACCAGAATGGGTTACCTAAGGTGTCTATTTCATTAGATTCTGAAGGTGGTGCTAAAATGTCTCGTTTTACAAAACGTTCTGTGGGTAAACCCATGGCGGTTTTATTTATTGAATATAAAGCGACAGAAGAAAGAGACGCAAACGGTAAACTTATTTTTAAAGCCGAACGTCGAGTTATTAATCAGGCAAATGTTGCAGGTGTATTTGGATCTAAGTTTGAAACAACAGGTTTAGATTCGCCTCAAGAAGCGCAAAACTTAGCGTTACTGCTAAGAGCTGGTGCCTTGATAGCGCCTATTCAAATTGTAGAAGAGCGCACTGTTGGTCCAAGTTTAGGTGCTGAAAACGTTAAATTAGGTATGAATGCGATTATTTATGGTCTCGTTGCCGTACTTATTTTCATGATTATTTACTACAAAGGCTTTGGTATTGTGGCCAATGTCGCCCTAATTGCTAACTTAGTTATGATTGTCGGTGTTATGTCTATGATCCCAGGCGCCGCATTGTCTTTACCTGGTATGGCTGGGATTGTATTAACTGTGGGTATGGCGGTAGATGCCAACGTACTTATTTTTGAACGTATTCGAGAAGAACTTGCGGATGGGCGAAGTCCACAACAAGCTATCCACCAAGGATACGACAGCGCCTTTAGTACTATTTTAGATGCCAATATCACCACCTTCATTGCAGGACTTATTTTGTTTGCTGTGGGAACAGGGCCAATTAAAGGTTTCTCAATCACGCTTATGATAGGTATTGCTACCTCAATGTTCACCGCCATTCTGTTAACACGGGTTATTGTTAATGGTGTTTGGGGCGGTCGTCGTATTTCAACTTTGCCAATATAAGGGGTCGTAAATGCGATTTTTAAATTTTAAATCTGCAATTAACTTTATGAAGTTGCGGATACCTATGATGGTCATATCTGGCATTTTGATGTTGGGGTCGTTAACGTCTTTGGCTGTTAATCAGTTGAACTGGGGATTGGATTTCACTGGCGGTACCTTAATTGAGGTTGGCTATGTAGAATCTGCGAATTTAGAAAATATTCGTACACAATTGAGCAACAGTAACTTCGCTGATGCTGTGGTGCAAAACTTTGGCTCTAGTCAAGATGTACTTATTCGCATTGCGCCTAGAGATGGCGTTAAAGCTGTGGATATTGGCGATCAAGTGCTTGCCGCATTACGTGCCGATGGCACTGAAGTGGATATGCGTCGTATTGAATTTGTCGGTCCAAACGTAGGTGAAGAATTGACTGAGCAAGGTGGTTTGGCCATGCTAGTCGCGCTGATATGCATACTGATTTACGTTGCAATGCGTTTTGAATGGCGTTTTGCGCTAGGGTCTGTGTCTGCGTTAATACACGATGTCATTTTAACGCTAGGGTTATTTTCAATATTCAATATTGAATTTGATTTGACGGTTTTGGCTGCTGTGCTGGCGGTTATCGGGTATTCGTTGAATGACACCATTGTTGTTTGCGATCGTATTCGCGAGAATTTCAGAAAAATACGCAAAGGCGAACCTGTTGAGATTATTAATGAATCTTTAACTCAGACTTTGAGCCGTACAGTGATTACCTCAATTACTACGATTTTAGTGTTGTTGTCGCTGTTTTTTGTTGGTGGTGCTTTAATACACGGTTTTGCTACTGCGTTGCTGTTTGGTGTGTTTGTGGGAACCTATTCTTCCATTTACGTAGCAAGCTCAGTTGCACTGGCTTTAGGTATTAGTAAAGAAGACCTAATGCCACAAGAAGTCGAAAAAGAAGGCGAAGATTTAGAGCCACTGCTTTAGGTCAGGTTAGATATAAAAAAACCCAGCTAGATGCTGGGTTTTTTGTTATTGAAAAGTATCAATTATAGATTTTTTAAATGGCTCACTAAGCCGCGGATCACTTTAGGGCTACCGGCTACAATTTCGCCCTTATTGAGTGGATCATTGTTGCCTTTAAAGTCAGTGACAATACCACCAGACTCTCTTACTAATAATTCACCTGCAGCTACGTCCCATGGCTTAATACCACGTTCGTAATATCCATCGTAACGGCCTGCTGCAACATAAGCTAAATCCAATGCAGCACTGCCGCTTCTGCGTACATCACCTGATGCTGCAAATATTTTGCAGAACGTTTGGTTATACGCAGGGAAGGTACTTTTGTCTTTAAACGGGAATGCTGTGGCAAGTACAGTGTTGCTAAGATCTTTAGGTTGAGTACCGCGAATTCTATAGCCATTTAACTGTGCGCCTGTTCCGCGACCAGCAGTAAATAACT
>CAYUZL010000384.1:0-3875 GCA_964449725.1 uncultured Alteromonas sp.
ATCCGTTACTGTGCTCTATTGTGTGGTCTCAAGATACCGCAGAAACCTTGCGGGTAATGGCTCTAGCCGATAGCGAATTTAACAAAGAACTCTCTGTAGTAAGTAATCACTCTCTAGGAAGATTAGAAAAAATCGGTGAGAGTCAATCTTTTCCCTTATCTCGACAATATGCCAGACAATGGGCTGATACTGGGATTGTACTATGCGGAGATGCGGCCCATACGTTTCATCCCTTGGCTGGACAAGGGGCTAATTTGGGTTTTGAAGACGCATGGTGCTTGGCTAAAACCCTGAAAAGTATTGCACAGCGCCCAACTAATCATATTTATTTTAGAAGCCCATGGGAATTTCGTGAGTACGAACGCTCAAGAAAAGTCGCTGCGGTGAAAATGATTGGGGCAATGGAAGGTTTCCATCAGGCGTTTACTGGCAGTAACAAAGCCAAGAAGGGCTTGCGAGGGCTAGCACTGGCGGCTGCCAATGCTATTTCGCCCATCAAAAAAGAACTAGCTAGACACGCACTGGGTATTTAATCGTCTAGTTTGGCTTGTTTCACTATGGATTTTACGTCTTCAAGTAGCTGTTTAGCGTCATATAAAATACCGTCTTTCATTGTATAGCTTACGCCCCCTAAGTTAACGGGTTGGTTGTTATCGTTAAGACGGTAATGGCCAGTGCCATACAAGGTTTTAAAGTTTTGTAGCGGATTGTATTGCGTAATCACTAAATCTGCTTTCTTACCTACTTCAACAGAGCCAATTTGGTCGTCCATACCCAAGGCTTCAGCGCCATTTAGGGTCGCGCTTTGAATAACTTCTAACGGATGAAAGCCCGCTTCTTGTAGCAATTCAAATTCTTGAATATAGCCAAAACCATATAATTTATAAATGTACCCTGCATCAGAGCCTGTGGTAACACGTCCTCCATGGTTTTTGAAATCGTTTAAAAATGCCATCCATTTAGTGAAGTTTTTCTTCCATGCAATTTCATCTGATGTAGTCCAATCGAACCAATAAGAACCGTGAGCATAACGGCTGGGGGCAAAAAATGTGTTTAGGGTAGGGAGTGAATATTCATCGTGCCAAGGGGCAAAACGCTCGCGCATTAAATCTCGACTCGCTTGATATATGGTTAGGGTAGGGTCGATGGTAAAATCTAAGGCAATTAACTCGTCCCTTACCGCATTCCATTTGTCACTACCTTCATCAGCCGCTTGAGCCCATAAACGGCCTGCTTCAGCAAATCGGTTTTGTTCATCGTTGTAATTGTAGTTCGCAGGGTAATTTTGAATAACTTTATCTTCAAAAAGCGCCTCAGGAAGACCATACCAATGTTCCATGGTCGTTAAGCCTAAACGCGCTGAATCTAGTGCATCGGTTTTGACTACATTAAGCTGTGCGTGGTGCATCATAGTGCCCAGTTGCTGGGTTTTCGCTTCGTCTAATGCGGCTTTGATAATGGCTCGATTGGCACCAAAGAACTTAATCCCTTTTGCGCCTTTGCGCTTAGCTTCTTTTACCCAATTTCTGGCGTCAGTGGTACTGAGAATAGGGGATTTGGCACCAAGCCCAAAGCCTAAGTAGGGCACAATGCGAGGTGCAACTATGGTATTTTTTTCGCTGCGTTTTACGTGGTCCATTACCCAGTCTAAGCCGTTAAAAGAGCCAGGCTCTCGCACAGTGGTAATGCCATGAGCAAGCCACAGTTTAAACACGTATTCTGCGGGAATATTATCGGCAGAGCCGCCGATGTGACCGTGCATATCAATAAACCCAGGCATGACCGTATAGCCGGTTAAGTCTTTTTCAACGGTATTGGCGTCGACAACAGGGCGCCGATTGGGTTTTATAGGCACATCTGGGTGACCTACGCTAACGATATCGGTAATACGATCGCCTTCAATCACAATATCCATTGGCCCCTGCAAGGGCGCGCCGTTTCCTCTAATAAGGTTGACGCCACGAAGAATAATACGAGTATAAGGACCTTCGCCTTCGTCAGCAGACTTTGTAGGAGCCGATGCTCCAGGTGCTGCAAAAGCGTTGAATGAAAGTACAGTAAGGGTAAATAGTAAAAATAGCGCCTTCATGAGGTCTCTTCTTTCAATGCGGCTTTGGATAACACACTAACGTAAAACCAAATTCTCAGCAAAAAAAAGCGGTAATTAATCAGATTATAGCGATGTAACAGGTGCGTTTTGTTGAATCTAATTAAAAACTAATTAATTAGTTGATAGTATGAAAATTACACGTTATAGTATTTAAAACTAATTAATTAGTAGTTTAACTTTAGAGGATAAAAAACACTATGGCTAGAAATAAATCCACTCAATTAACAGATGGTGAGCAGAGTATTATGGAAATACTTTGGGAAAAAAGTGAAGCTTCTGTACGGGATATCACTGATGCGCTTTCTAAAGACAAGAAAACGGCGTACACCACAGTGCAAACCCTGTGTAAAATTTTAGCTGAAAAAGGCTATGCGGATTTTCGCAAAGAAGGGAAAGCGTTTATTTACATGCCTAAGATCACGCAAAAAGAAGCGCGCCAAAGTGCTTTAACCTCTATGTTGAATAAGTTTTTTGGTGGTTCGCCTAAAGTACTTGCGCAACATTTAATGCAAGAAACCGATATTGACTTAGATGATCTAGAGTCTTTGCAACGTCAAATCGATGATGCGAAAGATCAGTGAATAAACTCGAAAGGGATTATTAATTATGATGGTTGAATACACGCTATTGGCAACCTTGGCATTTCATCACCTTGTAGTTGGTAGTGTTTTGTTTCTATTCCTTGCCTTTATTAATTGTTTTGTACATTCTAGTCCTGAACTGCGGAGTTGGCTTTGGATGACTGTGTTTGTCGCAAGTACGCTCGTGCCATTTACACTGATTAGCGATGGTGTTCAAGATAAGTCGGCAATGGTTCAGTGGGCTGATGAAGCTGCACAAACACAAAATAAGCAGTCGCCAACTTTTGAGCAATTTTCTAGTGCTCCAATAAAAAATAGTTGGCATTTACCCAGTGAGATAATCTTTGATTTCTCATTCTTGCTGACTATTGGCATTATTGTTTGGGTAATTGGTAGCGTGTGGCGGGCGAAAAATGTGTTGTTGTCATATGTAAAAACCCAAAACTTGATCCAGTCAACTAAGCAGCGATTTTTACTTCTATCCAATCGTATTGATGCGAAAATATTCACATCAACTAAAGTGTCATCTCCGTTAGTTACTGGCTTTAGAGAGCCTAAAATTATCCTTCCTCAAAGTATTGCTGACAGCTTAACTTTAGAGCAGCTCTATGGGATCACATTACATGAATATGCTCATATTCAAAGAAAGGACAACTGGTTTGGTTTGTTTCAAGAGCTTATAGCCATTTTATTTTGGTGGAGCCCCGTTATTCGCTTATTAAATAAAAAAATACATGTAGAGCGTGAAATTGCCTGTGATTTAAGAGCCGTGGAAACATTAAAAAACGACAAACACTATGCCCAATCATTGGTAGATTGCGCGAAATTAATGGTTTTAGAAAAACGCAATATATTGGCCATGGGGTTATTTAGTAAAAAGAAAGAGCTTAACTATCGAGTTGGTGCGGTATTAAAAAGTAAAACCTTTAAGCGGCCCACTATAAAAGCGGTTATGGCAATGTGTGCAGCAATGAGTATTACGACCATTCAAGCTACGCAATTGTTTTCACCCAAAATTAGTGTTCGAGACACGGTCATGGATGCTCGTCAGTATTCCTTGTTGTCTATGAATGAAAGTGAATTACTGACAAAGGCCGTGGCGCAAAACGACATTGAAGCTATTAAATTAATGCAAAATGAGGGGGTGAACATAAACGTACCTGCTATTGGCGACGGTACGGCAT
>CAYUZL010000385.1:0-2569 GCA_964449725.1 uncultured Alteromonas sp.
GCGAAGGTTATTGCGGCGGGGTAGATATAGCTCCATGGTTACCGGATGCAGCATCTAAATCATGGCGTACTATTGCTGTTTCAATGTCATGTTTTACTAATACGGGCGTAGAGTTTGAACGTAGTGGAGTGCCTTTTGCTCTTTATGCGAAAACAGAAAATAGATTAAGGCTCACTAATATAGTGTATACCAATGATTTTGAAGGAGATGTCATTGCTTGCCCATAGGCCTATTTGTGAACGACAAATAAAAAAGCCCTCTTGCATAATGGAAGAGGGCTTTTGATATTTTAGTGTTTACTGCTCTGTGGCAACTACAGCTTCTGATGTTCTAGAGTTATACACAGATGATCTATTTGCATTGGGGTTTAGGTCAAACCCATTTTCATAGCTTTCGAAGTCATCTTCAAACACAAGGTTTGTCCCTTCAGTGTCTGAGTAGATACGTATATCGTCGATAGCGAGTCTTGCTTCAGGAGAAACTTGTGTCGAGTTATCACCGAACCTGAAGGATATAGTTGTTACACCGCCTTCAGGGTCACTCCCAACGGGTGTAAATGGATCCGCAATATCTATTCCGTCTATAGCTACCGTTACAGTAGGAAGAGAACCAGAACTTGTGTTGCCATTTGGATATTCCCAAGTGATAACAGCAGTTTGGAAGGCATTTGGCGTCACAGCAACTATATCAGTGTCTATACGTACATCTGGAAAGCGGGTTTCAAATGAATCGTCCCTTACCCGTAAATCGAGAATTGAGTTATCGTTACGGTTTACAGCATTGTATAAGCTAATAAAGCCGTCTGTGTTTCCTGCATCGTCATCGGTGCGAGTAAACCTCACTTCTAGTCGACCTTGTGCAAGAGAGTTTGGCAATGAATAGCGAAGTTCACCTGTGTCGTCTGCATCGGTATCATTGATATTCGCAAATTGATTACCCGAAGGACTACCCAAACTGGGTTGATCGTCAATTGCAGTATTCACATCATGACTATTTGATACAGCGTAAAACGTTGCTTGATAAAAGTCTGAATTCAAACCGTTATTTTCATCATCGTCTTCGCCAGTATTATTTTGTGAGTAGGCGCCAGCTCTGAAGTAATTCCATTCCTCAGCCACATCGTAACCACTGTTCTGCTCAGCCATATCAATATAGTTGTGGCCAATAATAGGTCCATTCAAGTCACCTCGGCGCACGATAACGTCGATTCGAGATCCCGATTGATCTATTTCATAAGAGAAAATTTCACCTAATTCGATGCCTTGCTCAGGGTTAGGGTTGAAGATTGGCTCATCGTCTTCGTCAACAATTGGATGTTCATCCCCTACTACAACACGCCAAATATCATCTTGGTTGCGGATCTCATGGCCAAAGTAAATGTAGCCACGGTCATTGTTGGGGAATTTCTTAAAATATAAACGAATAGGCTCGTCATCTTCGGCGTGAATTTGGCCAATGATAAAGCGGCCCACGTGTTGATTGGAGCCTGTTGTGGCAACGTGATCGACTTTCAATGTTGCAGTCAAAAGGCCACCACGACCACCTACTTGCCTAGGAGTATCCGGTTGATAACCTAATACCCAGTTGTTAGCGTTCACACCTTGGGTACTGATACCAGTATTACCGCGACGTAACATTTCTCTTAGTTCTGAGCGAGTAAAACGCGTATTTTCGGACGTTGTTGCCCCAAATAGGGTTGCTCTAAATACCATCCCGCCATCATCTGCTGTAAAGAAAAAGTCGTCTTCTTCATAGCCATTGTCCAGATCGCGTTCGCTTGTTCGTAGTGCTCTGCCATCATCTGGATCTTCTTCAGGTGTATCTAGAGACCAAGTTAGTAAGTCAAAGTTATCACCAGGTGGAAGAGTCGGATCTAAACCAAACTGTGCAACATCAATATTTTGTTCTTCTATTGGCGCTACGTCTACATCCAGAGGGCACCCAAATACTGAAGCTTCAAGTAAAGCAGTAGTGCTAGTTTGGTTGTCACCAAAACTGGTAATTCGTACAAATCGCGCGACTGAATCTTGAATATCAAAACGCTCAATAGATTCTGTATCTCCACTTGATGCTTGTGCAGATAATAAAGATGAGTAGCTAATACCGTCTTCAGATATCTCAACGTCAAAAGATGTGATGTTTTCGTCACCTTGATACCAAGCGGTACCAATTTCTTTTACTTGATGACGATAGCCTAAATCAATGGTTAAGGCTGCGGGTGAAGCTGTTGTCTCCCATCTCGCGTTCGCTGTCAGCAAGTTGTCTATGGCATTGGCTGCAACCAAAGAGCTTGTGGGGATAGTATCACTTTGTGCGCTAATCAAATTAATATAATCTAAACCTGCGCATGTTGTCGCTGATGCAACAGGTGGAAATAGAGGGGCTGCAATACCTTCACCTGGCTCTGGATCTTCACCTGGCTCTGGGTCTTCACCTGGCTCTGGGTCTTCAACTGGTGCTGGGTCTTCAACTGGTGGAGACTCTTCAACAACAGGGGTTGGCTCAGGATCGCTGCCAGAACCTCCGCAACCAGAGAGTAATAATACACCAGCGCCGATTACTATTGCTT
>CAYUZL010000386.1:0-4272 GCA_964449725.1 uncultured Alteromonas sp.
ATGCTACGAAATAAAGAATAGATAGAATTTATAATATCTGACTTCTCATTGAGACTAATCAATCGTTTTTAAGATACAGTTACGTCATCAAAGTACCTTGTATAAATTAGCCCTCTGGTTTTCAAACGATTAACTAGCCTTTCCTCTCGATTCCAGAGCACTAAGTTACTGTAGTGGCCAAGTCATTTTGGCCACTAGTTTGTAGTATTTCCAATACCGATATTCCGATACATTGGATATCAAGTCTCTTCCCATTTTACATCACAGGCTCTACGAACCTCTTGTACTGTAGCCGGTGCATCGAATTTAAATAAACCACTTAAGCCTCTTTCTAAACGAGAGGCCCTAATTGCGGCTTTAGTGGCAAAAAATACACTCGCCGAGAGCACCAACGGCGGTTCTCCAACTTCTTTAGCCGACATCAATTCGTTGGGATTTTCAGGTACACTTTCGGCTTTATCACGAGGGAACAAATGCACGTTAAACTGCAATGGAATATTAGTGATCCCAGGTGGCTTATAACGCCATGTATTCAAGGTATTGAGACGACCTTTTTCTTCACCTTTAGGCTGGAAAACCAGTTTTTCGGTCATGACATACCCAACTCCTTGAATAAAAGCACCTTCAACTTGACCAATATCCAGTGCGGGATTAATACTCCATCCCATATCGTACATTAAATCGGTACGTAAAATTTTGGTTTCACCGGTGAGTATATCGACTTCCACTTCAGTGCATGCAGCAGAATAGGTGAAGCCGCAAAAGCTGTCGAATGAGCCCGGGATTAAAAAGTCGGCCACTTCGATGCCGGGAATTGCCTCGTCCTGCGCTTGCTCTAGGGTTTTGTATTCCAATACGGGTATTGGAGTTTCTCCGCCCGGTACTTTGGCATTAAACGATTCCACTAACTGCACACGTAAAGTAAAGGCTAAAGACACTAGGTTTTGCCAAATCAGTTTTTGCTGACCATTGACTGTAACCTGAGTTGCCCAACCCACATCACCATAATTCCAAAAATCGATGCCGTTAGTTTTACACCACTCATTTCCCTTTTCTTTAAGCATGTCCATACCAAAGGCCATTAAACGGTCGCGTATACGCTCACAAGTTTGCTTCACCGCTAAGCCATTGTAAGCAGTACCAGTAGAACCACCAGTGCTAGTGGGATTGGGTACTACTTCTGTATTCGGAAGATTGATACGGATCATGTCCATAGGGACATTTAAAATATAGGACGCGACCTGTTCAACCTTAGTCACCATCCCTTGTCCCATATCTGAGCCGCCTTGATTAATCACTACTGTGCCATCACCAGAGTAAATCGATACCATTGCAGAGGCTTGTTCAAGCATGACTAGGTTATAGCCAGAACCATATTTGACAGGTAGCATATAAATACCGCGTTTACGCCATTTATTTTCAGCGTTATAGGCGTCAACGTCTTGCTTGCGTTTATCGAAATCTGAGATCTCTTTCAGGTAATCCCATACCTCTCGAATGTAACAATAAGTTAGGGCTTGACCAAAGGGGGTTGTATCGCCGCGCTTATAGAGATTTTTCTCTCTTACTTCGTGCGCTTCCATACCTATGCTAAACGCCGCGTCGTCAATGGCATTTTCAGAAATTAACTTACCTTGGATATCTCCGAATGAACGAAAAGCAGTATTAGGCGCAGTGTTGGTCCGGTATACATCAATGCTACTGCGGAAATTCGGCACCATATAGGAATTGTCGATACGGGTTTGAATACAGTTAGACACAATAAAGGAACAGTCGTAAAAAGCGCCGCCATCACCGTACAGTTTCAGATCGATACCGCGGATCAAGCCTTTATTTTCAGGATCAGTTGCACCATCGTCTATGGCAACCTGATACTGCCCATAATAGGGGTGGCGCTTACCAATCATACTGGTGTCGCTACTACGCGGCATCACTAAACGAATAGGTTTGTCTATAGCCTTCGCCGCAACGGCCGCTGGCGCGATGACAAATTTGGCTTGCTCGGTTTTGCCGCCATAGCCGCCACCCAATTGTCTTAATTTAACCCCCACCTGGTTGTGTTCAACGCCCAATACTGCCGCTGCGGTTTGATGCATCTCCATAGGACTTTGAGAAGACGGGTGGCATTGCATGGTATCCGCCTCGCCTGGCATGGCGACACACGCTTGAGTTTCCATATAAAAGTGAATTTGCCCGCCCACGGTCTGGGTGGCTTCTATCACCTTACATGATACGCCATCAATAATTGTGTGGCGTTGTGTGATAGATTTGTCGATACCAGACGGTTTTTCTTGTACCCAATCAAAGCGGCTGTGATTACGGATAATTTTCCAGATATGGCTCACAAAAGGCGCACTTTTGGGGTAATCAGGGAAAATACTGCCACGCTGTATAGCATCATCTAAAGTAAGAACTGGCGCCTGCCACTTGGGCTGCCAATCGACCGTGGTGTATTGCAAACAGTGTTCGCTAACAAAGCCGGCGAGTAAATCCATGGCATCTTCATCGGTACCGACAACGAGGGCAATAGACTGGCCTACGTAACTTACTCGTTGTTTGGCGAAAACTGGCTGGTCTCCCCCCATACCAATATCTTTTAATCCATTGTCTGGAATATCATCGATGGTGATAAGACGCCTAAAACTGGGATTATTTTCTGCTAGATAGCGCTCTAGTTGCTTAGCCGTAACCGGCTGTGAACAGTCTGGCAAAATGAAATAAAAATTGGCCAAGGCGCGCTGACTTTGTACAAAGGATGCATTTAAAGTGGTAGGTGGCACTTCCATTTCATGGGTATACCGCACTTGACCGGAGGTTTGATA
Source organism: uncultured Alteromonas sp. (assembly GCA_964449725.1). GTDB lineage: Bacteria > Pseudomonadota > Gammaproteobacteria > Enterobacterales > Alteromonadaceae > Alteromonas_F. The sequence goes on from CAYUZL010000386.1 coordinate 2,823, forward strand.
CAGGGCCATTAGTTTGACATAAGGCTGTGAAACGGGTGCTTTAAAGGCTTGATTTTTATAGTGTTGACGACCGTCGCTTACTGGCCAATTCCCCCACTTTATAACACCCGCTGATTGTACATCAGCAGGTACACTTTGTGGATTATTCTCGAATAGCGTAGTAACAATAGCTTTGTAGAGGTAGCTTTGTGTTAACGCTACACGATAGGCATCAGTAAAGCCCTCATATTCGACATCACCCATGCGCTCGGCCCAGATTTCAAGAATATGCTCTGATTCTTGCTTTAGTATGCCCGCCCAAGCGTCAAAACTGTTTAACGACAATGTTTGTCCGAGCATAGCTGACTCAGTATTGGTTGCGCGCCAAGGGAAAGGAGCAAGTGCACCAAAAGTTAAATTGACATTGGTAATAGTCAGATTTTCATCAACCGAGATAATTGACGCATTGTTAACGATACTGTGCGAATTGATATCACGTAACGCCACTTTTTGCGCCAAGACCGTGGCACTAGTGCCCTGAGTTATGGATAAAGGTACACGGTATTGCAGCAACACTATATTATGTGAATAACTGATGTCTTTTAGACAACGTGTGACAAGATCTGCTGCCGAGCACGTCACATGTTCACCACTGTCTAAGGTGACAAAGGTGATTTCCGTACCAAGGGCAAACAAGGGGGTAAATAAGTCTGAAGGAAACGGTTCACCAGTGCCTTGTTGAATATGTTTTAACACCAACATAGTGTTCCCAGCAAGGGTCGCGGCATTGCGTACAATGGTGCCAGCCGTACGGTGGGCCATAAATAACAATGCGCCTAATGCACTGGTGTCGCTTAACGGAGGATTAACACCATTTAAAAAGGTGAGAAAATCGGTATAGGTGACACCTGCCCCCATTTGCAAATAATCGTCCGTTAGTTCAAGACCATAGATATTGGGTATTTGACTAATATTAACCAAGGTTTTAGTCGTTAGAAAATCGTCGGTATACACACCGTATGCCGTATTTCCATGAAGCAAATAGATATCTTGGGCTGAGAACTGTTGATAAATCTTCACTAACTCATCAATGCTGATTGGCATTAACCAATTTTGTGTTTGGGTTTGAATATTCACCGGAGCTGCGGGCAGCTTTGCTTCTTCAGGATAAGGTATACGTACCTTATCCCCTACATACTGGGCTTTAACTTGATCATCTGTGAGCAATTTCATACGAAGGGCCTCGTCTTCCTTGCTCCAATCGACGGCAAACGTTTTCATGGCCGTTAATATGGGACGATAACCAGTGCAGCGGCAAATATTGCCATCGAAAGCCAACTCAATTTGTTTTTTTGTTGGCGCCGGGTTATTTGCCAAGAATGCCGACATATTCATCACAAAGCCGGTTGAACAATAACCGCATTGACTGCCATTGTTTACTGCTAAACGATACGCTACGGGGTTAATACTT
>CAYUZL010000387.1:0-4611 GCA_964449725.1 uncultured Alteromonas sp.
CTTTATTAGAGAGCTTTTTTGTATCTGAGGTTAACGCTTTGGCTAGTTGCCAAAACTACCTGCTGCACCTGGAAATACTACAGGACTTTCCATTCCGTCTTTACTGACACTTGCTACACCAAAGAAGTAATTATCAATAACAACATTTTCTAAGGTTGCTTCAGTCACATTGCCCACAAACTTGCTGAATTCCCATTGAGGCGCATCGGTAAATCGCCAGTAAATCTTATAGCCAGCTAATTGTGGGTTTTGCTGTGGATTTAAGGCTTTCCATTTTAGTGTTGTAGAAGGTTTTACAGCACCTTCAATTTCAACGTCAGAGGGCGGAGCTGGTGCCCATGACATAGCTGCAAGTGTGGTCGCATTTAATGCGGTTAACTTTGCCGCATAGTCGAAATTTACACCATCAATAGTGTCGCCGTATTTAATGCCGTTTTCTGTTCTGAGATCTTGATGTTGGCGGTTGTAATTTTCGTTAGTTTCCATAATTCGAACACCAGGATAGCCCAAATCGTTAAAGGGTCTATGGTGACCACCTCGGCGGAATCGGTCTAATCTGTAAATCACCATGGTGTCTAAATTTTCTATGTACTGGTCTGCTATTTTATCGATGTAACGAGCTAAGTTTCTGCTTGGAGAATCTACTTCGCCGCCGGTGAATCGGCGTAACGTCGCTTCTCGTTCGGTTTCGCCCATTCGTGTACCTTCAGCAAATATACGGGCTGTTGTGTTATTGATCACACCGTTAATACCTTCGATATTTCCAATCATGTCATTGTTGAGAACCGCTTTGATGCGCCAGCCGTCTTCTTTTGCTTGTGCAGCCATGATCTTGCCACCAAACAGACCTTGTTCTTCACCAGAAAGTGCAGCATAAACAATACTGCCATTAAATTTATATTGGCTTAAAAGTCGAGCTGCCTCTAATGCGCCAGCTACGCCTGTTGCATTGTCATTTGCTCCAGGAGACTCTGATGTAAAGTCCATAACATCAGACACTCTAGAATCAATATCGCCAGACATAATGACATAGCGCTCTGGGTCGGTTTGGCCTCTTTGAATAGCGATAACATTCACTACTTCCGTAGCATTGGGTATACGGGGCTCACCTTCGATGATTTTAGATTGATAATACACTTCTAAACAGCCGCCACAAGCTGCTGATATTTTATCAAATTCGCTTTTTATCCAACGTCTTGCTGCACCAATACCTTGGGTATCTGATTCTGTTTCCGATAAAGTATGGCGAGTGCCGAAGTTGACTAATGTTTGAATATCGTGCTCGATATTACTCGGTGATGCAGATGAACCAATGCTATATAAAGCATCTTCGCCCTCTGCAAACACAGTTGATGTATAGCTTATTCCAAGCATTATTAATGATAAGGCTAAAGACGTTTTCATTATTATTTTCCTGGCGCTTATTTATATAAAGGCGTAGGCGTCTCCAAAAAGGGCGTTTGCTGTCAAACCTTGAGCAAAAAAGTCATCTCTCGCGGTTTTCGCCATCTCAAATCGGCCTGCTATGTAGACTTGATTTTGGTCAAGAGATGGGTAATCGGATAAAACTGCTTGATGCACCCAACCTGTTTTACCTTGCCAATTGTCTTCAGGAAATTCTACTACAGGATAAAAACTAAAATGAGGGTGCTCAACGGCAAGTTTAGTCAGTTCGTCCATCAAATACAGGTCTTCTGTTTTTCTGCCGCCCCAATAAAGTGATATTGGTGTTGTTGCCTTTTGTGCTAATGCTTCTTTTAATATGGAGTAGGTATAAGAAAATCCTGTGCCTCCGGCAATCAAAATTGCGGGTAATGATGAGTTAGGCTGATAGTGTGCGTCGCCAAAACCACCGCTTACTGTAATGCTTTTTTCAGACTGCATTTTTTGTAACACTTCATAGGCAAACTTATTGCTTTCTTCTGCGCCAATATGTAATTCAACTGTACCTGATTCAGACGTTGAACTACCAATAGAAAAAGGGCGCTTATCTTCTTCGCTCATGTGTACAAATAAGTATTGTCCAGCCTTGAATGTAAAAGACGTTTGCGGCTCGAGTACAACTCGATAAACCGTCGGTGTTAGCGATGAAATAGATTTGATGTCACAGTTTATTGGCGCAGTCATTTAGTGCTTCTACTCGTTTAAATTATCAGATGATGGTGTTGGCATTATGCCTAGTTTGTCCCAAATTTCGTCTACGCGCTGCTTTACAGCCTCGTCCATTATGATGGGTTCGCCCCATTCTCTATCGGTTTCTCCGGGAAGTTTATTTGTAGCATCCATACCCATTTTAGACCCTAAACCCGATACTGGAGAAGCGAAATCAAGGTAATCAATTGGGGTGTTTTCTATCATAGTGGTATCCCGAGCTGGATCCATTCTAGTGGTTATGGCCCAGATGACATCCTGCCAATCTCTTGCATTGACATCGTCGTCGCAAACAATGACGAATTTGGTATACATGAATTGCCGCAGAAAAGACCATACTCCCATCATGACTCTTTTGGCATGACCGGGATACTGTTTTTTCATTGTCACAATGGCCATTCGATAAGAACAGCCTTCTGGAGGTAAATAGAAATCGACAATTTCAGGAAACTGCTTTTGTAATATAGGAACAAACACTTCGTTTAAGGCAACGCCTAAAATTGCTGGCTCATCAGGTGGCCGCCCTGTGTATGTTGAATGATAAATGGGGTTGTCTCTGTGAGAGATATGGGTCACTGTAAAAACAGGGAAGTGATCGACTTCGTTGTAATATCCGGTGTGATCTCCATAAGGCCCTTCAGGTGCAGTTTCATCTTGAGCTATATAGCCTTCAAGTATAATTTCAGCACTTGCGGGTACTTGTAACTCGTTACTTATAGACTTGACGACTTCTGTTTTTGCCCCTCGAAGTAATCCCGCAAATGCATACTCAGATAGAGAATCGGGCACGGGTGTTACTGCGCCTAAAATAGTAGCTGGATCTGCACCCAAAGCCACTGACACAGGGTAGGGTTCGCCAGGGTGTGTTTCGCACCATTCTTTAAAATCTAGTGCGCCACCTCTATGGCTCAACCAGCGCATAATGAGTTTGTTTTTTGCTATAACTTGTTGACGGTAAATGCCGAGATTTTGTCTCTTCTTATGGGGCCCTTTGGTTACCGTGAGTCCCCAAGTGACTAATGGAGCTGCATCGCCAGGCCAACAGTGTTGAATAGGCAGTGCGCCCAAATCTACGTCGTCGCCAGTGATAACATGAGTTTGGCAAGGTGCTTTTTTGACTTCTTTGGCCGGCATATTAAGCACCTGCTTAAATACAGGCATTTTGCTCCATAAGTCTTTTAGGCCTTTAGGTGGCTCTGGTTCTTTTAAATACGCCAGTAACTCTCCTACTTCACGTAGAGCCGAAACTGACGACTGCCCCATGCCTAACGCAACGCGCTTGGGAGTGCCAAATAAGTTCGCAAGAACAGGAATATCGCTGCCCTTGGGGTTTTCAAATAAAATAGCAGGGCCTTGTGCTCGTAAAGTGCGATCAGCAATTTCTGTCATTTCTAACTCTGTGCTCACTTCATGAGAAACTCGCACTAATTCGCCCATGTCTTCTAATTGAGCAATAAAATCTCTTAAGTCGCTATATTGCATGTGTATGGATCGCACCTGTATTTGCGCTAATGATTGAATTATACCTAGTTTTTGTACTTAATGGTCATGCTTTATTTATTAATACGGGGCAAGATCATTATAATTTGAACTAAAGTGCAAGCCTTCGATCAGATCGGGAAACAAATCAAAGGTTTCTCGATATGAACAATAACTTTATCGCTCTCTTTTCAGTCATTGAAGATCCCCGTATTGACCGCAGCAAGAAGCATCAATTGATAGATGTTTTTATCAATCTGTGTAGTGATGTCAGTCGCTGAATACTGGGAAGATATCGAAGATTTTGGTCGCGCAAAGTTGGATTGGCTACAAAAAATTTAGGGTTTAATAATGTCATTCCTAGGCATGACATTATTGCTAGAGTCCTAAGTCGATTAAATCCAGAGGTCATCCAACGATGCTTTATGAATTGGGTGCTAGATATCGCACAACAAGTAAAGGGAGATGTGATTGCCATTGATGGCAAGTCAGCTCGGCGCTCGTTTACCACCAAAGAACGGGACAATCCGTTATACATGGTCAGCGCATGGAGTTGTGGCAATGGCATTGTGTTAGGTCAGCAAAAGGTAAACACCAAAAGTAATGAAATCACAGCTCCCCTAGGTTACTTGATTTACTGGATGTAAAAGGCTGTACCGTCGCGCTAGATACCATGGGCACACAACATAAGATAGCCAAGCAAATCGTTGATAAAGGTGCTGATTATGTCATGGCCTTAAAAGGCAATCAGGGTCAACTCAATGATGATGTTCAAGTTTGGTTTCACAAAGCTTGGCGAGATAACTATCAAGATATTGCACACTCAATTCATGAAAATATCGATGCAGGTCATGGCCGTGTGGAAGTTAGGAGATGTACCTAATTAGAAATTCAACAAAGTTGGCTGAGGGGGGTAAAGAAATGCCATCACTCTGCAAAAACAACTAATTAACAAGTTGTTTACTTATTTTTGATTTTAAT
>CAYUZL010000388.1:0-4880 GCA_964449725.1 uncultured Alteromonas sp.
GCCTACGACAGTGCGGCCCGTGTTACTCAAACCACCACGCGTATTGATGGGGTAAATTATGCAGTAGGTATGCAGTACGATGGCAATTATGGCCGCCCCAAAGCCACGCGTTACCCCAATAACTTAACCCTAGCTTATGAATACAATAGCCGAGGCTATCAAACTAAGGTGAAAAATGCCGCAAATGACTATGTGTATAGAGAAATCACAGCCCAAGGTGTCTGGGGTAATATCCGCACTGCGAAAATGGCTGATGACACCCAAACAGGCACCTATACCTACAGTAACCGCACCGGACAAATGCTATCAAGTTTAGTGAAGGTGGGTGCCAGTAATGTGCACTATTTGGATTACACCAACTACGACAGCTACGGCAATATTAAATCCATGCACAATCGGGTGTCGAGTATTGATACCACAGAAACATATACCTACGACAGCTTACATCGATTAACACGCTCAGTAGTTAGCCAAGGGGCAACGTCAATAGGCATTGACTATGGTTATGATGCAGTAGGCAATTTACTTAAGAAAACAGACTATTCCACCAATAGCGCCAGTGCGTATCAATACGTTGCCAATAGCAATAAGCTAAATAGAGTAGCGTTAAAAGCCGGAGGTAATGCCACCTTTGGTTACGATGCCAAAGGTAACCTGACGCATAGAAATAACAGCAAAGAAGTCACCTACAACGTCTTTAACGAGCCCACTTACATTACGCGCTTCGGCAGTGTGGTTAACTTAACCTACGGTGCCGACCTCATGCGAGTGAAACAAGTCAGGCAGGTAGACGGCGAAACGATAACCACCCATTACATCGATAAGCTGTACGAAGTGGAAATCACCCCCACTCAAACCACCAATCGCAGTTACATAGAAGACATTGCGATACTGAATGAGTCAGCGAACGATACCTCTATTCGGTTTACGCACCGAGACCGCTTAGGCAGTGCCAGTACGTTTGTCGACGAAACAGGGCGAGTCACCGCCTATCGCAGCTTCGACCCGTTTGGTAAACCCAAAGGCGGCGATTGGTTGCCCTTAGACTCCCTTGGTTTAACGGCGCGATTAAGCTCAAACCCAACCGACAGTGACATGGCCACACGCCGAGGCTTCACCGACCACGAGCATTTGGATGAAGTCGAGTTGATTCATATGAATGGGCGGGTGTATGATTATAATGTGGGGCGGTTTTTGTCGGTTGATCCTGTTTTACACGCAGGTAGTCAAGGCATAAATCCATATTCATACATCATGAATAATCCGCTTGCAGGGACTGATCCTAGCGGTTATTCTCCTGAAAAAGAAACTGTTGAAATAACTAGTGAAACTGAGTTTTTCCAAGATGGTGAGGGAAATCAATATGTTAGTGCTGGAGATGGAAGTGGTGATTTAATTTCAGCTGATTCTGTTACGCGGTCTGGAAGTGTTTCGTCTGGCGGGATAACCACATCTTATAGCGTCACTACTAATAGCAATGGTTCTTTTTCTGGGAGTATAAGCTCTACACAAGGTGACAGTGTTACAAATACTGTTTTTGCTGGTGATATCGGTTCTCAGAGCTCTTTAAGTAAAGGTGATCCTGTATCGAGTGTAGGTAATACCACAGGTTGTGAGACAGTTTCATGCAATAGCTCGTTGTATGGTGAAATTGACTCTTACATTCAAAATAATGTTGCGAATGGTGGTGTAGATTCTAGTTGGTTTGCAGCTGCTTCGGAAGTAACGTCTTTGCAGGGGGTTGGAGCTATAGACGTTCTAAACCTTGGCTTTATAACAGATCCAGAAGAGAATTATTTCCGATTTGTTACTCATTCTCTAGTTAGTCACAATTACCAAGCATTTTCTGAAATTAGAAAAGGAGGCTTTGGTGGGTTAAGCGGGAAACGTTTGGATGATCTCCTTGTTGTAAGAGAGCAACTTTTAGTTGAAATGCTTACAGACAGACACTTTGGTAGCAATAGTCAAGCAAGGAGAGATGTATTAAGCGGTTTAAGTGCCTCAATGAATCACAATAACCCTGCAAGGCGATTAATGTCTATTCCGGGCAGGACAGGGAGAGCTCTAGAACGTGAACTGGGTAAAGGTTCATTTGATATAGGTAACCTACAACATAGAATAAAAGTAGGCATCTCCATGGTCGATGAAATAAGAGCGGAAAGGGGCAATTGATGAGGGTTTTTAAGATTAATATTTATCAGTTAATAACGGAAAGTATATTATTTTTTGTGTTGCTTTTGGCATTTATTTTCTTCACTGAGGAGTTTGGTGGTTACTTTTACGATAGTCTTATTTTCATTGCAGCGGTATGGGGCGGTGTCTTGTTTTTTCGCTTCTTTTACTTGCAAATACCTCTTCTTCTCCTTGCTAAATATTGGATGATTTATAAAGCGAATAACATTGCTTATAGTTACTGGAAAGAAACACTGCTAAATACAGGTGCATTTTTATTGTTATTACTAATAGGGTCTAATCACTTTGGACCAATTAAAATCTTTTTAAATGCCGAAAGTATTGCGCCTATAGTGCTGTTAACAATTTCAATTATTGCTAGCTCTATTATCACCGGTTTAATAATTGATCGCGTAAATAATGCAGTTGCACAATAATATCGTATATTAATAAGACAAAGTTGTTCACTCACTTATTGAGCCTCTTAAAAGCTAAAAGTGGAAGCTAAAAGTGCACCTAAAGTTAAAAGTGGACACCCACCTTTTCTATCCCAAGGTCCACTTTCTTAGTCCATAGCCGTCCTCTAAACTCCTTGTTTTAAGTTCTCTATTCAAGGAAAGGATGCATGCCTCGCCCTAGAAAATGTTTAATTGATACTTTTCATACACCGTATTATCACTGTATATCAAGATGTGTAAGGCGTGCTTTTTTGTGCGGTTTTGATAAGTTGTCACAACGAAGCTACGGACATCGGCGACAATGGGTTGAGGACAGAATGCATTTTTGAGCCGATGTCTTTGCCATTGATATATGCGCTTACGCAGTGATGAGTAACCATACACACCTTGTGTTACACATTAACACCGATAGCGCAAATCACTGGTCAATTGAGGAAGTGCTTACTCGTTGGCATAAATTGTTTAAAGGAACCCTACTTACCCGTGCCTATTTATCACAAGGACGTAAGCTAAAAGTGGACACCCACTTTTAAGTTTAATATCTCTATTCGTTTTACACACCGAGACCGCTTAGGCAGTGCCAGTACGTTTGTCGACGAAACAGGGCGAGTCACCGCCTATCGCAGCTTCGACCCGTTTGGTAAACCCAAAGGCGGCGACTGGCTGCCCTTAGAATCCCTTGGTTTAACAGCGCGATTAAGCTCAAACCCAACCGACAGTGACATGGCTACACGTCGAGGTTTCACAGACCACGAGCATTTAGATGAAGTAGAGCTTATTCATATGAACGGAAGGGTGTATGACTATAATGTGGGTAGGTTTTTGTCGGTTGACCCCATAGTTCATAGTGGCTCACAAGGGATTAACCCTTACAGCTATATTATGAATAATCCGTTATCTGGGACAGACCCCAGTGGATATGCCCCTGAACAAGAAACAATAGAAGTAGATGCTAATACCCAAGTTTATCAAGATGGTGACGGGAATAATTATGTCAGTGCTGGAGATGGAAGTGGTGACTTGATCAAAGTTGACTCTATTTCAGGTAAAAATTCAAGTGGTAATGATGTATCAATCTCATTCGGAGATAATGGTCAAATTACGGATTATAGTTCTTCAAATTCATCTGGAACCTTGAGCATTACAGATATTGGTGGCGAAAATGAAAAAGCGGTATTTTCGTCAACCAGCGGAAATCATTTAAAGGATCCTATAGATACTCAAGGACCAGAATTTGCGAGCAATAATAATGCCTCAGAATCGCTAACTCTCGCGGACCGCTTTGCCGAAGCTAATGACGGTTTTAAGCAAGTTTTGAAAGATATTGAGAGAAATTTCCCGTTCGAATATAAAATGTTTGAGAGATACATGACAAATATCGATACTACATATTGGCCAGATGGTGACATCGGTTTTGAATTGGAAGTTAAAGCAATAAGAGGATTTAGTGTATTTTTAAATCACCATGTAGCTCAACAATTATTAACAGGTGGTTTAACAAAAGAAGCCAAAGGTGTGTTTCCCAATAAACTGAAATCTGAATTGATAGGTAGTGCCGCGAGTAAATTGGGAATTCCTGGTCCAGTAACATCGCTTGGTAGTATGCTTCATGGAGTCACTCAGATACCGGGTAAAGCCGCTTTATATAATGAAATGGTTGATATCTCTTTAAACGGCGGGCCTCAAGCATTTAATGAAGAATTTATAAGAGAGTATTATTGATATGAAGTTTTGGGTAGCTATAGGAATTTGTACTTTACTCTTTGGGTGTCAACGAGATGAACCCGAAACTATTGATGATGTTGTTTTAGATATTATCAAATATGATTTTTCAAATAGCCAGCCAAGGCATTCAGACGAAATCTCGAATTTGCTCTTGAGAGTAATTAAATCAAAACCTAGATACGAACAGCTATCTGGTACTGATATGAATAATCTTTGTAAACTTTTAGACGCTGCAACTTCGATTGAAGTTAAAAGCGATCAACATACTGTCGATAACACAGAGATCTTACGTTCCATTCTGTTTGAGCGAGTAGCTGTAGAAAATTCGGCATACATACTGTTTCAAAAGTGTAGAAAAGTTCTCAATTTGAAGAGGGGAAATACACAGAAGCGATTTGATTTAGAAGATGTATAGATGATGGCAGTTAATGCTTCTGATATGACTAACGTTGAGAGCTAAAAGTGGACATCCACCTTTTCTATCCCAAAAAGCTAAAAGTGGACACCCACTTTTAAGTTTATCGC
>CAYUZL010000389.1:0-9035 GCA_964449725.1 uncultured Alteromonas sp.
GTACAAACTTCCATCACCCACTTTTTCAAAAGGTAAATTTACATCTTTATCTTTAATAAAAGAGTCACAAATTGCAGGAGAGGAACCGTACAAATAAGGAATTAACCAACTGTATCGACGATAATTTCTAAGTAAAGAAAAATACTGCTCAGACTGAAAATCCATACTGAATTCTTGGCCTTCCATTTCAGCTCTCTTTTCCCAGAACTCAGCAGGAAAAGAAAAGTTGAAATGTACACCTGAAATAACCTGCATCATGCTGCCATAACGATTTTTCAAGCCAACTCGATAAACCCGCTTCATTTTGCCCGAATTAGATTCACCGTAATACGCTAGAGGAATTTCGTGTTCATCTTTAATAAAACAAGGCATGCTTAATGGCCATAAACGTTCATCACAACTCTCAGAAACAAACTTATGGATATCCGCAAGTTGGTTCATTGATTTCGCAATGCTCTTTTCTGGCGGTGTAATGAACTCCAGTAATGACTCTGAAAAATCCGTGGTAATACTCTCATGAGTCAATGCCGAACCAAAACTCTCAGGGTGCGGAAGCACCGACATGGCCCCAGTTTCATTTATTTTTAGCGTTTCTCGCTCAACACCGTGTTGTATGCCAACTAGCACATCAGGCTCAGATTCTACGGCGGCTAATCGATTTAAAAATGTTTCATTTGGTTTTATCAAAATTCGTTCCTACGCAAGCGCTTCATTCTGTTAAATCTAACTTTTTTATGGGTAAATCAAACGCTTTTAGTTGTTTTTCAATTACATCCGCATCACCTATCACAATAATTTGAAGCTCAGTTGGGTGTAGATGCTGCAATACAGTTTGATTGATTTTCTCTATTGTCATTCCGTTAATGATATCGAGTTGCTGAGCCTTATAATCAGTGGATAAATTATACGCCGACAATCTACGTAAAAAACCCGCTTTACTTGTCGGCGTTTCATAAGAAAGCGCGTCAGACTGAGTATAGGCGTTTTTCATAAAGATAAGTTCTTCAGCAAGAATACCTTCTCTTTTATAGGTATTTAATTCTTCCAATATTTCACTAATAGCTAATCCTGTACTTTGCGCAATAATATCACCACCGACTTCAAACCACCCCAATGATTTTCCACCAACAAAACTACTACCCGCTCCATAAGTGATACTTTTATCTTCTCTTAGGTTGAGATTAATTCGACTGTTAAATGCTGCGCCTAAGGGGAAATTCATCAACTGCGCTTTAAAGTAGTCACCCGTAGCATCATAGGGCATTGCCCGCTTAACTAGTCTTAATGACGACTGCACAGCCCCTGGTTTATCCACTAAAAAGATAGACTGTCCCGCATACTCGGGAAACGGAGCGTATTTGGGGATAGTGTACTCGTTGTCATTAAGATTATTTAAAAATCCTAGTTTAGGCAGTATGTCTTGTTGTGATACAGCGCCAACTACAACCACATTGGCCATCGCACTGGTATAATAGCGGCGATAGAATTCACGCACATCGTCAATTGTAATATTTTTCAAAGTAGAAAGCGTGCCATCATCAGGCAAGCTAACCCGGTTGTTGTTGCCAAATAATATTAAGCCTTGTGCCTTCGATAACATAGAGCCTGAGTCATTTTTCTGCTGGTTTTTACTCTGAATTAAACGCGTCATAGTGCGGTTAAACTCATCTTCCAAGAAAGCAGGTTGAAGTAACTTTTCTTGCACTAGCTCTAGTGTTTTATCCAGGTTTTTCTTTAACGAACTTACACTCATAATGGTGTAACGTCCTCCAGCGATGAAAGATATATTGCTTCCTAACTTTTCTAATTCATTTGCTATAGATTCATTCGAAAAATTATGGGTGGATTGATTCATCAATGAAGCTGTAACCGATGCAAGGCCCGCTTTATCAATAGGATCCAGAAGTACTCCACCTTCAAACGCAAAAGATAGGTTAACGGTAGGTGTGTCATAGGCTTCAATCCCCATTACTCCTATCTTTTCATTAATAAGCGATTGCCACAGTTCAGGTATTTTCACTAATGGTGGCGGCCCTGAAGGAGGCATAACACGTCTATCAAATGTGGAAACAGAAGTGCGGGTATTAACAACCTCAGTGTCTTGGCCCACGGAGCGCGGAGGGGGCACGTAATTTTGCGGTGCAGCGGCCAGAGCAATTGAATCATGAGGCACGATACTCAAAACAACACCAGCTTTATTTTTAATGTACTTTTGATACACCCGTAACACATCAGCCGCAGTGACTGACCGATAACGGTCAAGATCTTGAACAACGAGATCGGGGTTTCCATAGAAGGTTTCATTCGCCGCTAGAATACTTACTTTCCCCGCAACACTTTGCAAATTAAACACGGTGGAGCTTTCAATGTTCGCTTTAGTGCGCTGCAAATCATCGTCCAGCACACCTCGTTTTTCAAACTCTTCCAGAGTCGTATTAATTTTATGCTCTAACTGCTGTAAATTAGCCGTTTGTTCTGGATTCGCTAACGCAATAATATTGAACTCACAGGCAAGTTCTTTACATGGATGTGAAACTACGGCTTGCACCGCATCTCCAGTTTTAACTACATTTTTGTATAGTAACGAGGTTTTCCCTCCACCTAAAATATCAGCAAGAACATCTAATGCCGCTTCATCGGGGTGCCTTGCTTTCACTGTAGGTAAGGTTTTCTGAATCAAGGGTAAGTGCACACTGTCTTCGAGGGTGATGTAACGGGTTTCGGTTAAATTAACTTCTACAACTTCACTGTCAACGACTTCTGGTCCTCGGGGGATAGGAGCAAAATATTTTGTTATCCAGGTTTTAAGTTGCGCTTTGTTAAAATCACCACCAATGGTTAGCACGGCGTTATTTGGCCCATACCAACGTAGGAAAAATTGCTTTAAATCGTTTACATCAACTCGGTCTAAATCTTCAACATAGCCTATAGTTGGCCAAGAATAAGGGTGTCGTTCTGGATACAAGGCTTGTGCTATTTTCTCTGAACGAAGCCCATAGGGCTGATTGTCCACTCGCTGGCCTCGTTCATTTTTTACCGTTTCTCTTTGTATCTCAAACTTCTCTTGGTTTACGGCTTCAAGTAAAAAGCCCATTCGATCAGATTCTAACCACAACATCCTTTCAAGCTGATTCGATGGCACTGTTTGGTAATAATTTGTTCTATCGGAATTCGTTGTTCCACTTAAATCTCCACCCGCTTGAGTGACAATTTTAAAGTGTTGCTCATCAGCAACGTGCTTCGAACCTTGAAACATCATGTGTTCAAAAAAATGGGCAAAGCCAGAACGGCCGATTGATTCTCTCGCGGAACCAACATGATAGGTTACATCTACATGCACTAGAGGGTCAGAATGGTCCTCGTGTAAGACAACAGTTAACCCGTTGTCCAATGTAAACTTTTCATAATTAATGGAGATGTTTGCATCGAGGTCACTGTCTTTACTCACTTTAACTTGGCTACATGCTGAAAGTAATGTAATTGCAATAAAAAACGCAAAATTGCGGCAAACCTCTATGAACATAAAGTCCCCTGTTTAAATAGCGTATCGCTGAAATACGAAGCCGCAGTGTTATCGATTGGTATGAGAAGTGTCAAGTCAGTTGAGATACTTGGTAACATTATTGGGTTTTTTTTCACATTTGCCTTAAACTTACTAGCATATAACATCATGGAGCTGAAATATGGTAGTCGATTTTGGATTTGGTTTATCCCAATTAAGTGGTGATGAGTCTTTACTCATTATGCTTTTGGCAAAAATCAAAGCAGAATATTCTGATTGCGATAATAAACTCAAAACGATGTTTGATAATAAAGAATGGGACCAAGCAAAAGTTCTCATCCATACATTAAAAGGCGTGGCGGGAAACCTCGGGTGTAAACAGCTTTATACTAGTGCCAAACAAATGGAAGACGAGCTTAAATCAGTCAACGCCTGCCCCAATGTATTTCCCAAATTTGCTGATACTTTGCACGCCACAATGGCATTAATTCAGAAAGCCGAGGACGCAGGCACAGTGGAAATAGGCGATGACGAAGCGCCTTCAAATGAAATTAAAGAGTTGGTCAGCATGCTAGAAAGCAATGCCTATATCTCTCGTGATAAGCTGGTTGATTTGTTAGCGGCAACGCGGTACGACGATGATACAAAACAGCAATTAACACTCGCTATTGATACCTTAGACTACGCACTTGCGCTGGAATTATTAAACTCTTGAATAGCTCGCAACATCCCATTGAAATTATTTATGATCACGCCGACTTTTTAATTGTAAATAAACCCATTAATGTTCCTATGCACCATGCGGAGTTGGGAATAATCACCTTATTAGAAAGGCAACTACAGTACGCCAAGCTTTTTTTAGTGCATCGATTAGACACTCCTACATCCGGTTGTTTAGTTGTCGCTAAAAACAAAGCCTCAGCTTCGTTACTATCGCAATTGTTTCAAGAACGTAGCGTAACTAAGTTCTATTTAGCCCTACTCGATAACAAACCGAGAAAAAAGCAAGGCACTATACGGGGTGATATGATAAACCGTCGTGGTGGTCAAATGGCATTATTGAGAACAACTGAAAATCCCGCTATTACTCAATTTCATACGTTTTCTATTGCGCCCAAACTTAGAGTCGCCCTAGTTAAGCCTATCACTGGAAAAACCCACCAAATTCGAGTCGCGTTAAAAAGTATTGGCTCAGCTATTATTGGTGATATCCGTTATAAAGGAAGCAACGCAGATAGGTTATACCTTCATGCATGGGGTATACAGTTTTCTTATAACAATGAACTAATACGCTGCCATGCTCTCCCTAAGTCTGGCCATTTATTTGTTGGTGACGAATTCAATACTTGGTTAAATAGTGCCCCCATTCCAGAGCAGTTAAAGTGGCCATGAACCCAATACACATTGTCGGTAGAGGTGCCATCGGCAGTTTACTTGCCGCGAAATTAGTAAACCTAGATAAATTATTTACCTGTGAAGTCCGTTCACTAAAAAATTTACCTAATACGGTATTAAACCTCGATAAATCCGTAACAAGATTACCCACACTCATTCATCATCAGCCTAGTATCCTTGATAATTCCATTGTGATTTTGCCAGTAAAAGCGTATCAAATTGAAAATGCGCTTAGGGATCTAGTACCCCGACTGCCAAAGCGGGCCATTGTTGTGCTTTTACACAACGGCATGCTGGATAGAAAGGCAATAGAAATCCTGTTACCAAACCACAGTATATATCTTGCAACCACGTCTCATGCAGCTAAGCGAGTGGGAAGCCAAATTCACATAACAGGCACCGGCACTACCCAATTTGGCCTAGCCAAATCACCTCATTCAACAGACACAATCAGCACAGAAATAACATCAATAAAGTCATTATTTACTCGCCTAATCTCTCCGATATCCTATTCCGACGATATCGACCAAATACTATGGCAAAAGCTGATTGTTAATGCGGTGATTAATCCCCTTACCGCAACCCATAATATAAAAAATGGTGTATTAAGCGATTCCGCATTCACCAAAGTAATAATGAATATAATACAAGAGTGTATAGAGGTCGCGAGCACCCTTAATGTTCAATTAGAATACTCGGTAATGAGTGATTTAGTGCGTTCAGTCATCAAAAACACAGCGAATAATTATTCCTCGATGCATCAGGACTTAAAAAACCACAGACCCAGTGAAATAGACTACATCAGCGGTTTTATTGTTTCAAAAGGGAAAGAAAATGGCGTTGACGTAAGTGAAAATACACAGCTATTAGACCAAATTAAGCGGCTAGAGCAAGCAAACAAAAAACACTCTAAATGATTTTCATTCTCGTTAATCCCCGTATTTACTGGCCTAAAAGTGATTATCTGTGTTCGTCAGTATATTTCCCCCTACATTTTATAGTGCTATTATAGTTGTCATGAATTGTCCTTTGTCAGAGAAATAAATGAGCCTTTATTTAGATTACATCGAAGAAATCAAAGTAAGAGAAACCGAAGGGTTAAACCCTAAGCCGATTGATGGTGGTGATTTGCTTGCTGAGGTTATTGCACAAATTAAAGACACCTCAAATGAATTCAGAGAAGATTCTCTTAAGTTTTTCATTTACAACACGCTTCCTGGCACAACCAGTGCTGCTGGTGTTAAAGCTAAGTTCCTAAAAGAAATTATTCTTGGTGAAGCTAGCGTTGCAGAAATCACAGCTGAATTTGCATTCGAACTTCTTTCTCATATGAAAGGCGGCCCTTCTATTGAAGTGCTTCTTGATTTAGCCTTGAGCGACGATGCTGCTGTATCAAGCCCTGCGGTTGAAATGTTGAAAACCCAAGTATTCTTGTACGATGCTGATATGGCTCGCATAGAAGAAGCCTTTAAAGCAGGTAACGCAAACGCGAAAGCGCTTTTAGAAAGCTACGCTCAAGCTGAGTTCTTCACTAAACTACCTGAAATCGATGAAACCATTGATGTAGTGACTTATATTGCTGCTGAAGGTGATATCTCTACCGATTTATTATCGCCTGGTAACCAAGCTCACTCTCGTTCAGACAGAGAGTTACACGGCAAGTGTATGATTACCCCTGAAGCGCAACAAGAAATTCAAGCGCTTCAAGCAAAGCACCCAAATGCAAAAGTGATGCTAATCGCTGAAAAAGGCACTATGGGTGTTGGTTCATCTCGTATGTCTGGTGTTAACAACGTAGCGCTTTGGGCTGGTAAACAAGCAAGTCCATACATTCCATTTGTAAACATTGCGCCTGTTGTTGCAGGTACCAATGGTATTTCTCCAATCTTCCTTACTACCGTTGGTGTAACAGGTGGTATTGGTCTTGACCTTAAAAACTGGGTTAAGAAAGTAGACGAAAATGGCAACACAGTAAAAGACGCCAATGGCGACCCAGTACTTGAAGAAGCGTATTCAGTTGCAACAGGTACGGTATTAACCATTAATACTAAAGAGAAAAAGTTATACAACGGCGATCAAGAATTAGTTGATGTATCTTCAGCCTTTACTCCGCAAAAAGTAGAGTTCATGAAGGCAGGCGGTTCATACGCCATTGTATTTGGTAAAAAACTTCAAACTTTTGCTGCAGAAACACTCAGTGTTGAAGCGCCGGAAGTGTTTGCACCATCAAAAGAAATCTCTTACGAAGGTCAAGGCTTAACGGCGGTTGAAAAAATCTTCAACAACAACGCGGTTGGTGTTACTTCTAAAACAGCGTTACATGCAGGTTCAGACGTACGTGTTAACGTTAACATCGTAGGTTCACAAGACACCACGGGCTTAATGACTTCTCAAGAGCTTGAGTCAATGGCTGCAATGGTAATATCACCTATCTTAGACGGTGCTTACCAGTCTGGTTGTCACACAGCTTCAGTATGGGACAAAAAAGCACAAGCTAACATTCCTAAGCTAATGAGCTTTATGAATAAGTTTGGTCTAATTACGGCTCGTGATCCTGAAGGCGTTTATCCGCCAATGACAGACGTAATTCACAAAGTACTTAACGATATTACAATAGATGACTCGGCCATTATTATTGGTGGTGATTCTCATACTCGTATGTCAAAAGGTGTCGCGTTCGGTGCTGACTCAGGTACAGTTGCTTTAGCACTAGCTACAGGTGAAGCAAACATGCCTATCCCTGAATCGGTTAAAGTGACCTTTAAAGGTAAAATGGCACCACACATGGATTTCCGTGATGTTGTACATGCTACTCAAGCGCAAATGCTTAAAGAGTTTGGTGATAACGTTTTCCAAGTCCGTGTAATTTAAGTACACATTGGTACTTTGCCTGCTGCTCAAGCACTTACCTTTACTGACGGGACTGCAGCGATGAAAGCGAAAGCCTCTATCTGTATTTCCGAAAACGATACCCTAATCGAGTCATTAGAAATTGCGAAAAGCCGTATCCAAATCATGATTGACAAAGGTATGGATAACAAAGCGCAAACACTTCAAGGCCTTATAGACTTGGCGAACAAGCGTATAGACGGTGTTAAATCGGGTAGCCAGCCTGCACTAGCTCCAGATAACAACGCAAAATACTTTGCTGAAGTTGTTGTTGATCTAGACGTAATCAACGAGCCTATGATTGCTGACCCAGATGTAAACAACGAAGATGTATCTAAGCGTTATACTCACGATACTATTCGCCCTGTTTCTTTCTATGGCGCAACGAAGAAAGTCGACCTTGGTTTCGTTGGTTCTTGTATGGTGCACAAAGGCGATATGCAGATCATTTCGCAAATGCTAAGAAACATTGAAGAACAAAATGGCAGTGTTGAATTTAAAGCGCCATTGGTTATTGCTCCACCTACATACAACATTGTAGATGAGCTTAAAGCTGAAGGTGATTGGGATATTCTTAAGAAATATTCTGGTTTCGAATTTGATGACAGTAAGCCTAAAGAAGCGGCTCGTACCAAATACGAAAACATCATGTATCTTGAACGTCCTGGATGTAACTTATGTATGGGTAACCAAGAAAAAGCAGAGAAAGGTGATACCGTTCTTGCAACTTCTACCCGTCTTTTCCAAGGCCGCGTTGTTGAAGATACCGAAGAGAAAAAAGGTGAATCACTGCTAGCGTCTACCCCACTTGTTGTTCTGTCAACAGTATTAGGCCGCACGCCAAGTATTGAAGAATACAAAGCAGCAGTGAAAGGCATAAACCTAACTAAGTTTGCTCCACCACTTCAAGACTTAAACACTGAGCCTTCTAGTGCACCTATGGGTACCATAGGGAATACTTATAGCGTTGATCTGAAATAAAATTATTCGCTAACAGTAAAAATAAAACAGAAACGCCATCTTAATACGATGGCGTTTTTTTTAGTAAAAATCAATTAACCCACAATTTCGCGTCTTTTCAGCTACAATTAACATCTATTTGATACAAAAAACACCACTTGCAAGTTATTGATTACTCCACTCAACAAAACTATGGGGAGGTTAATGTTTAAGTTTGAAAGCGCTTTCACTAAAAAACGAAACCACGGTGTTGCTTTCATTCTAGTGGTAGTTTCTATGATACTATGGT
>CAYUZL010000390.1:0-3502 GCA_964449725.1 uncultured Alteromonas sp.
ACCAAAAGCATAGATGACAGTTTCGTACCGGAAGGTGAAACTAGCACTGTAAAAACATCGAACATAGACACGGCAGAAAGATACATAAATGTAAAAACCGATGTATTAGACATCACTATCGATTTAATTGGTGGTGATATAGTAGATGCTCTATTAATAGACTTTCCTATCTCTCAGGACAGTGACGACCCGTTTATCTTATTACAAAAGGACAACGGCATTCACGTAGCACAAAGTGGATTAGTTGGTTTAAATGGTCCAGACGCAAGTAAAGACGGAAGACCAAAATACCAAGTGCAACAGTTAAATTTCATTCTTGAAGAAAATCAAAATGAAATTACTATCCCACTAACGTGGGAAAGTGACGCAATCAGTGTGACTAAGTTATTCACAATAGCTAAAGGTAGTCACGACGTCGAAATTAATTATGAAGTATTAAATAAAAGCTCATCGCCAATACAAGTTCAGCAATATGCACAACTAAAGCAAACCACCGAAGCAGACGATTCATCTAGCTTGTTTATGCCAACCTATAAAGGCGCTGCTTATTCAACTGAAGATAAGCGTTATAAAAAATACGATTTTGATGATATTGGTGATGAAGATCTAAGAAAGTCAACGCCTGCAGGTTGGGTAGCAATGTTGCAACACTATTTTGTTGCGGCATGGGTTCCACCTCAAACAGAGACCAACAACCTATATACAAAGCAACTTAGAAATGGCGATGCTATTATTGGTTTTACTGGCAGCCCAGTTAATATTGCTGCAAATGACAAAGCATCAATCTCTACTTTGCTATATGTGGGACCAAAAAACCAAGAGCATCTAAAAACCTTAGCTCATGGACTCGACCTTACCGTAGACTACGGTCCACTATGGTTTATATCGGTATATTTATTTAAGTTACTTAATTTTCTACATGGCCTTGTACAAAACTGGGGGCTGGCAATAGTCCTTATTACTGTCATAGTGAAAGGATTAATGTACCCATTAACAAAAAAACAGTATGAATCCATGGCGAAGATGCGAAATCTAGCGCCAAAAATGAAACAGTTAAACGATCGTTATGGCGACGACAGACAGAAAAAGTCACAAGCCATGATGGAACTGTACAAGAAAGAAAAAGTTAACCCAATGGGTGGTTGTTTTCCAATTCTCCTACAAATGCCGATTTTCTTAGCCTTGTATTGGGCTTTACTAGAAAGTGTTGAATTACGCCACGCTGGTTTCTTGTGGATAACTGATCTTTCAGTACAAGACCCATTTTATATCATTCCAGTACTAACTGGCTTAAGTATGTTCTTTTTACAAAAGCTTCAGCCGTCAACGATGACAGACCCAATGCAACAGAAGATAATGCAATTTATGCCAGTGGCAATGAGCATATTTTTCTTCTTCTTCCCTGCTGGTCTTGTTTTATACTGGTTGGTAAGTAATGTAATTACGCTAGTACAAGCAAAAATAATTTATGCGTCTATGGAAAAACGCGGTTTAAAATAAACGAAAGGTAGACAGGCCCATGCCATCATTTGATGTTGTTTCTGAAATAAATATGGAAGAAATCCGCAACGCCACTGAAAATGCGTCGCGAGAACTAAGTACACGTTTTGATTTTAGAGGTGTAGCCGCTAGCTTCGAATACAAAGATGAAAGCGTAGTCATGTCTGCTGAAGCTGAGTTTCAGCTTCAGCAAATGGATTCCTTATTCAGAGGGGCCTGTGCGAAACGCCAAATTGATACCAGTGCTCTTGACGTTCAAAAAATGGATGTACGTGGCAGAAATTATCGTCAAACCATATTGTTCAAACAAGGCATAGAAAAAGACGTAGCAAAGAAAGTGGTTAAAGCTATAAAAGACGCAAAGTTAAAAGTACAAGCGTCTATTCAAGGTGACCAAGTCCGAGTGACAGGTAAAAAGCGCGATGACCTACAAGGCGCAATTGCGCTATTAAAAACCACCGACTTAGGCCAACCTTTTCAATTCAATAATTTCCGTGACTGATACTATTGTTGCACAAGCTACACCACCTGGCCGAGGTGGTGTAGGCATAGTTAGAGTGTCAGGTCCTCTCGCCAAGGATGTCGCAAGTCACGTTTTAAATACATCCCTTTCACCCAGAAAAGCAACCTATCTTCCCTTCTTATCTGATAACAACGACGTTATAGATCAAGGCATAGCCATATTATTTACTAATCCAAATTCATTTACCGGTGAAGATGTTTTAGAACTTCAAGGTCATGGCGGACCAATTATAATGGATATGCTGTTAGAAACCATTCTAAAATTGGAAGGCGTTAGACTGGCCAAACCTGGCGAATTTTCTGAACAAGCTTTTTTAAATGATAAGCTAGATCTTGCTCAAGCAGAAGCAATAGCCGACCTTATCGATGCAAATTCCCGAGCTGCAGCGAAAAGCGCACTTCGTTCTTTGCAAGGCGTGTTCTCTGATCAAGTAAGTGCGTTAGCCAACGAAATTATCCATTTACGTATGTACGTAGAAGCCGCTATCGATTTTCCAGAAGAAGAAATCGACTTTTTAAGCGATGGAAAAGTCACAAATGATCTTAGTGCTATCAATTCAACACTGAAGACCCTCATAGCAACAACCAAGCAAGGTGCCCTTCTAAAAGAAGGTTTAAATGTGGTTATTGCCGGCAAACCCAACGCAGGTAAATCAAGCTTATTAAATCAGTTATCGGGGAAAGCCTCGGCTATAGTAACTGATATAGCCGGTACCACCCGAGACACCTTAAAAGAACATGTCTCTATAAATGGCGTTCCTCTGCACATAATAGATACTGCAGGTTTAAGAGAAAGCTCAGATAAAGTTGAATTAATTGGGATAGAACGAGCATGGGACGCTATAAACCAAGCTGATAGAGTGTTATTTGTTGTCGACGCTGAAGATAACAAAAATATCGACCCCTACGAGATTTGGCCTGACTTCATGCATAAATTACCCAATGATATGCCAGTTTCAGTTGTGCGAAATAAAATCGATAAAACAGAAGAAAATGCGGGTATAGAAAACGTAAATACAAAGCACGGTAACTTCCCAGTAATACGAATTTCAGCTCAAGCTCAGCAAGGCATAGATACCTTGCGAAACCACTTAGCTGAAACAATGGGCATTGCACAAGTCACTGAAGGTCAATTTATCGCAAGAAGACGCCACCTCGATGCGTTAAATACAACAGAGCATCATTTAACTATAGGTACTGAGCAACTGCATGACGCTATGGCAGGTGAGCTCCTAGCAGAAGAACTTCGATTAGCACACAATGCATTGTGTGAAATAACAGGCGAATTTACATCTGACGATCTATTAGGCAAAATATTCTCATCCTTTTGTATTGGAAAATAACGTGTCTAACAAAGTAGCAATCATTGTAGGTAGTGTTTTAGGCGCTACCGAATACGTCGCTGAAGCAGTAGAAAACTGCTTAAAAGATAAAGGATACGAACCACAAGTATTCCTAGTACCTAACATTGACGATATAC
>CAYUZL010000391.1:0-2536 GCA_964449725.1 uncultured Alteromonas sp.
GGTAAGAATTCTTTGATGACTTTACCAATCACTGGAGTACGGCCTAAACCACCACCAACATAAACACGAAAACCAATTTCTTTCTTGTCGTTGTAAACAACTTCCAAACCAATATCATGGAACTGAACCGCAGCACGGTCAGTTGTTGCACCAGTTACCGCGATTTTAAACTTGCGTGGCAGCTAGTAAAATTCTGGATGAAGTGTTGACCACTGACGAATAATTTCGCAATACGGGCGTGGGTCAATGATTTCATCAGTCGCAACACCTGCGTATTGGTCTGATGAGATATTGCGTATGCAGTTACCACTGGTTTGAATGGCGTGCATTTCAACTTTGGCTAAGTCTTCCAAGATATCTGGAACTTCTGCTAACTCAGGCCAGTTATATTGAATATTCTGGCGCGTAGTGAAGTGACCATAGCCGCGATCATATTTGCGTGAGATATAAGCGAGGGTACGCATTTGCTCAGAATTAACCAAGCCATACGGAATAGAAACACGCAACATGTGTGCATGAATCTGCATATATAAGCCATTACGTAAACGTAGTGGTGCTAAATCAGCAGCGCTTAATTCGCCTGCTAAATGACGTTGCACTTGGTCTCTAAATTGTGCAACGCGCTCTGAAACGATGGTCTTATCGACCGCATCATATTTATACATAAATATTACCTAGAACGGCGTTTATAAATGGGAATATCCCAATACTGGCGCGACTATACCGCTACTTCCTTAGAAAAAAAAGTAATAACAAATTATATTGTTATAAATTTAACTATTAAACGCACCTTTTTATTGAATTGTTAGAATATTCAGAGCACAAAATATTGTTTAGTGAGTTTCAAACTTAAATTGGAGACACTGCATACTTCATAGGTGTTTTTAATATGGGTTGTTAGTTTGTTTGCTGGTTGTTAGTGTTAGGTGCAAGGAAGCGCACTTTTCGTGAAAAGGCCTGTCTAACTTGAATGTTCGCAGTTAATTTGTAAGCAGTTTGCATGTCATTAATCGCCGCTGCAAAGTTTTTTCTATGTTGTTCAATAATGCTGCTTAATATAAAAAAACGTGGGTCTTGATTGTGTAGTTTCTTTGCTTTAGAAATAGATTTTCGAGCTAGGTTAAAACGTTTGTTTTTTAAATGGTTAGTGGCTAACTGGTAATGTACATAAGGGTTTTTCAGTCTTGCTTTGGCGGCTAGTTTTGCATAATACTCGGCTTTTGAAAATTGTTCTTGAGCGCGATATAGGTTTTCTAAATTGCTGGCGGCTAAACTGTCAGTATCATTAATACTTAAGGCATGTAAAAAGGATCTTTCAGCATTAATGATTTGGCCTGATTTTTTATATACAACACCAAGGTTAACCCAAAAATCAGGGTTTTTAGGATATAAGGAAATAGCATAGCTTATGTGGTGTTTGGCACTTTTATAATCTTTAGCTTGAAATTTTTGTGTTGAAATATTGCTGTGCAAAGAAGCAATCGCTTCGGTTTCGCTGATTATTTTTTGAGGGAAACCATAGTCATATTGTTCAATGGCGAGATCGTAAATTTTAGTTTCTTTATTGCTATGTTTAACCGCGTTAATGTGGCGAAATAAAACAAATTCTTGTTGTTCTGACCCTAGACCCCAAGTGTTAGGTATGTGGACATTATTGTATTGGAGTTTAATACCTAAAACGTCAGCTAGATTCACGAGTAAAATTGTGAAACTTAGGCAATTTCCGCGTTTCTGTTCAAAGGCATCAATAGGAAAAAGGTCTGCATGTAGATCGTACTGCATATTATGACCGTCTTCACTCATTAACCAATAAGCTAAATTTTGTGCAGCATCGCGTTTATTTAAGTGAGAAAATTTATTGAGCACGATGGAGCGCATTTCGTCAGAAATAGGCGCAGCAGCGATTAAGGCTTGGGTATCGACACTGTGTTCAGTGTTATGCTTGTAATTAACAATAGATTGAACCCATTGCTGGTGATTGGAATCTGAGTGTTTAGGTTGGTATTTCTGTGATGCACAGCCATTTAACTGTCCAAATAGTGCGACGATTAGACAGGTAACAATCAAATTAAACTTTGAAACCAATACCTTTATTTTCATAATGGAATAAATTTTAGACTAAATATTCGAAAAAGCATAATTTGTAAAAGCAATTATTTATTTGAGGTATTGATGAATAAACACGAAAAGATTAATTATTCAGAATATCCAGCAGGAGATTTAGATGCCACTAAGCGATTTTTTGAAACAGTGTTTAATTGGCAATTTACTGACTATGGCCCTGAATACATTGCATTTGATAACCAAGGTGTCGAAGGTGGGTTTTATAAATCTGAATTAGTAAGTTGTTCTGATAAAGGAGCTGCACTGACTGTTTTTTACAGCGATGATTTGCAGAATAGCTTAGATAAAGTAATTAGCGCTGGAGGAGATATTGTTAAACCAACCTTTGATTTTCCTGGTGGTCGGCGATTTCACTTTACCGAACCAAGTGGTAATGAATTCGCGGTATGGACGCAAGTATAGCGATTAAAGT
>CAYUZL010000392.1:0-3184 GCA_964449725.1 uncultured Alteromonas sp.
GGACGGGGAGTTTATTTGGTGGAGCCAGGCTGGGAGCCGGGATCGAACCCGTGGTTCGATTTCCAGATGCCAAAAAAAAACCCCATCCTGATGGACGGGGAGTTTATTTGGTGGAGCCAGGCTGGGAGCCGGGATCGAACCCGTGGTTCGATTTCCAGATGCCAAAAAAAACCCCATCCTGATGGACGGGGAGTTTATTTGGTGGAGCTAGGCGGGATCGAACCGCCGACCTCTTGCATGCCATGCAAGCGCTCTCCCAGCTGAGCTATGGCCCCGTGCTAAACACAGGAACAAATTTCAACTCGGTCACTGTTCCTTGACAGCGGGGCGCATTCTAGGCATCCCAATGGTTCATGTCAACGCTTTTTTTACGATTTTTCTCTGATTGATATAAAGTTGAGCGCCTTGTCTATTCGTTGACCAACTTCTGACTGTTTTAACAGCGCTAATGTCACATCTAGAGAAGGCGAGTTTCCACCGCCAGTAACAGCAACACGTAACGGCATCCCTACTTTACCCATACCCACTTCAAGTTCTTCTGCCGTCGCGTTAATGGCAGCTTGGATATTTTCAGCATCCCAGCTGGTTAAATCATTTAATTTTTGTTTTACCAAGGCTAACGCGTCTTTTGCCACTGGACGTAAATGCTTTTTCGCTGCTTTTTCATCGAACTCGTCATAGTCAGCATAAAAGTAGCCACTGATCTCGGCTAATTCTTTCAGCGTTTTCACTCTGTCGGCCTGTACGGTGATAACCGAGGCTAAACTAGGCCCTTGGCGTGTATCAATATTTAGTTGCTCAAAATGCCATACAGCATGTTCAGCCACTTCTTCAGCAGGCAATGATTTAATGTAGTGTTGATTTAACCAAATCAACTTATCGGTATTAAATGCCGACGCAGACTGTCCAATAGCATCTAAAGAGAAGAGCTCTATCATTTCCTCTAATGAAAATATTTCCTGATCACCATGAGACCAACCCAAACGAACAAGGTAATTTAATAAGGCTTGCGGTAAATAACCATCATCGCGATATTGCATGACACCCACTGCCCCATGACGTTTAGATAACTTTTTACCGTCATCACCTAAAATCATCGATACATGGGCGTATTCTGGAATCGGTGCATTTAACGCAAGAAGAATATTAATTTGGCGAGGCGTATTGTTTATATGGTCCTCCCCTCTTACTACATGAGTAATTCCCATATCCCAATCGTCAACCACAACACAAAAGTTGTAAGTTGGTGTACCGTCACTGCGAGCAATAATTAAATCGTCTAATTCACTATTGGCAATTTCAATGTCGCCGCGAATGTGATCTTTTATAACAACACTACCCTCTAACGGGTTTTTAAAACGAATAACAAAAGGAGCGTCCGCTGGATGATCATTTCTATCTCTCCAGGTACCAGGGTAACGGGGCTTTTCGCCGTTAGCTTTTTGTTCTTCTCTTATTTGGTCGAGCTCTTCAGCTGGCATAAAACATTTATAGGCTTTGCCCTCGGCTAATAGCTGATCGATAATTTCTTTGTATCGGTCGAATCTATCCGTTTGATATACCGGACCGACGTCAGCATCTAGGCCTAACCACGCCATGCCTTCTAATATCGCTTGCTTAGCCGCTTCAGTTGAACGTTCAATGTCTGTGTCTTCAACACGTAAAACAAATTTTCCACCTTGGCTTTTAGCATATAACCAAGAATATAAAGCAGTACGAGCACCGCCTACGTGTAAATAGCCAGTAGGGCTTGGGGCAAAACGAGTTACAACAGACATAAAAGATACCTTAATCACGGTTTAGCCGCGCATTCTACCTTATGCCCTAACCTAGGCTCAAGTGCCCAATGTTCATCGTAGAATAGTTAAATAACAGCCAAAATGGCTAAAATTTATTCATACGATCAAACATATGAAAAATAGTGTTGACAGTTGCAATTCCAACTCTATAATACCGCTCCACTTAGCCAAGGTTACTAACCAATTGGCAGAGTATGTGGACGCTTAGCTCAGTTGGGAGAGCATCGCCCTTACAAGGCGAGGGTCACTGGTTCAAGCCCAGTAGCGTCCACCAAATTTTTACTTATCTATATAATTGGACGCTTAGCTCAGTTGGGAGAGCATCGCCCTTACAAGGCGAGGGTCACTGGTTCAAGCCCAGTAGCGTCCACCATTCTTTACTTTAAATTCTAATTAGAAAATCTTAAAAGCCACTAGTTCAATAATGTCGTTACGAGCCACAGTAGTATCCATCACTTCTTATTTACGCATTTATTAAAAATGAATTCACTAATAACGATTATTGGTATCTCTGAAAATAAGAAAAATTTTTACTCAATCGTCACGACGATAAACCTTTGCTACTTGACTTGCTCTGACAAAAAGTCGATTACCCGTTTGTGGCGCATTTTAACCGCGGATAACTTTAAGCTACAAATATCGGCGATTTCTTGAAAATCCAGCCCTGTGCGGTATCGCAACAACATAATATTGCGGTCGATAAATGACAAGTTGACCATTAACTCAGACAATGCGGTGGATATATCGTCCTGAGCGTTAACGTCATCAACAAGGTTTTCTAGGTAGTTCTCATCGCTTTCGTGGGTATCCCAACGGCGATCACGCATTTTATTGATACACTCATTGTGAGCAATTTTAAACAGCCACGCTTTAAAAGACACTGACCATTTGAAGTTCTTCAAATGAGAGAGTGCCTTTATTATTGTTTCTTGAGTGACGTCTTCTGCATCGGCTTGGTTCACCAACAATTTCCCACAATACCCTTTCAAGATGGGTAAGTAAGGCGTGACAAGCTGCTGAAACATACGCGTATCATAGGGCAATCCTTCTTGCGCTAAAACAACGAGCTGACGTTCATTAAGTTGAGTCAAATTGTTATCTTGCTTCTAGCTTTTAGTAACTTTATTCGATAACAAAAAGGTATTGGGTACCGTGGTGATAAGCTCACCTTCACCGACTATTTTAGTTGCTACACTGCCTATGGACGCCACGGTTCCCTTGATTTCGTTGACTTCAATACTATCACCTGGCTGGTACATTTCTCGTAAGTACACACCTGCCACAACTTCTTGCGCCATGGATTTAGTCCCTATGCCTAACGATATAGCGGCCGCCAAACCAACGCTGGCTATCACTACGGTCATAATGTTATTTAACAGTGATAC